>NZ_CAXBMP010000008.1:0-162073 GCF_963976965.1 uncultured Alteromonas sp. | reverse complement strand
ATTGCTGAGTCATTATTAGCGCTGTCAGATTTTGAAGCTGCCGAATCACATGCTAGTGAAGCCATTCGTCTTTTTAATGAAGTTAAGTCGACTGAATATGCTGATATGTATAAGTTAACGCTGGCTAAAATATATATCGCTAGAGGTGGTTACGACAAAGCCAACGAGGTTATCCAAAACGTATTACGTACCGCCAATGGTCGATTCCCAGCACTTACATTGAATGCTCTGGTAGTTGCTGCGCAGCATGCATTTATTACCAATAAATATGAAATTTCTATCGACTATGCTAATCAGGGAATAGAAAAAGCGAAGCAGGCAGAGCGGCTACCCATTGAAGTCCAGTTCCATGAGGCCAAAGTAAATTCACTAGAAGCAATGAGTCGCTACGATGCTGCTTTTCTTGCTCTTAAAACACTGATGCGAGTCAAAGAACAACTTAACGATGAAAATAAAGTGGAAGCGATAGCAAATGTGCAAGCGCAAACTGAGTCTGTACGTAAAGAGCTAGAGCTAAATTTGAAAGTAAAAGAGCAGGCTCTTGAGCAAGCCTCGCTAAACGAAAAGTTGCTTTTGAAAAACGTGTTTATTGGGCTCATTGTCATCCTATTTTCTCTTCTGTTTGTATTATACCGGCGTTACACATTGCGCAAAGCAAACGAACGCCTAGAGTGGAAAGTTAGAATTCAAACCCGAGAGCTAAGCGAAAAGAATGAACAGCTCATTCAGTCACTTAAGCTAATAGAGTCTGAAAGTATCACCGATACACTAACAGGTTTGAAGAATCGCCGTTATTTACAAAAATTTATTAAAACAGATATCGCACTGTGCAACCGAGAGTTTTCCGACTGGCATCAAGGCAAAGGCCGTAAACCCATTGGCTCAGATTTGCTGGTTTTCATTCTAGATATTGATGACTTCAAACAAGTGAATGACAGATTTGGTCACCAAATAGGTGATGAAGTCTTAATAGAGTTTTCTAAGCGATTAGAACATGTATTCAGGCAATCTGATTATATTGTTCGGTGGGGCGGGGAAGAGTTTGTTGCGGTAGCAAGGTTTGTTGATCGTAAAAGTGCCATGGTGTTAGCGCAGCGCCTAGTAAAAGCGATTAATGACACAAAATTTGAAATGCACGACAACACGGCCCTACCGATAACTTGCTCGGTAGGTTACGTATGTTATCCACTTATTCCAACCAAGGTTATTTCATGTCATTTGGAAAAATTGATTGAGATGTCAGACGCGTGTTTATATCTCGCCAAAGCATCGGGTAAAAATACCTGGGTAGGCTTAGAGTCAGTTCATGATGAAGAAGCATTTGTTGGAGATTTCAATAAGACTTCGTTAGAGACGCTCATTCAACAAAAAAGGGTGACGATAAGGCGAGAACCAGGGTCGTAAGTTTGGCGGTAACTTTAGGATTAGATGATGCTGTTTTTTGTACCTTCTATTACGATCATACATTTCAATGTGTGAAATCAACGTTTGAAAACAAACCGTTAGTGATATACTTTTAATGACTCAGAAATAGATGCATTTCATGACGAATGTGATGATTATTGATGTACCTGAGGTATTAAACACACCTATATTATTATTTTAAAGTGTGTGTTGTTTGTATAAGGATCTTACATGGTTAGGCTTCTGCCTATGCTTTTCGCACTGTTTTTTATTGTGCAAAGTACAGCTTGCTATAGCACGGCTTTATTTGAAGATAAGGCATTAGAGTACGATTTAACTGGTCACATGGAATTTGCAGTTGCTGATGGTGATACTCTAGTAGGAGACGAATTATGGGTAGATGATCAGAGTAAAATAAGCCGCGCACCCCACCAATATTTGCATTTTCGGGTGACCATTGAAAATGCACGTAATGAGCCTGTTCCCCTTTGGTTTTCTATTGCTTTTCCTTCGATTGAGCATCTGTACGTGTCAGATGGCACCCACACGTGGATAACCGGCGATGCGCTGCCATTTTCAAGCCGAGAAGTGCTAGTACCTAACTACCATTTCCCGTTCATTCTTCCCGCTCAAGATAAAATGCAAATCTATGGTCACATGGAAGGAAAAATACTGCGCTACAACTTTTTTGTTGCCACCCCTGAAAAGGTGAACAAAATGTATGTCGATTCGCTGCAGCGTGATATGACATTTTTCGGGGCTATGTCGATACTAACCATTCTTAGTTTGGTTGTTTTTACTATCACAAGAAAGATGGCGTTTTTGAGTTTCGCCGCTTTTATCTTTGCCACATCATTTTGGTTTTTCAGGGTATTTGGTTACGCCTTTGAAATTTTATGGCCAACCATCCCCCAGTTAAATGACATCACTTACGCCGCTAGTATTTACGCCGTATTGCTCACGGCAGGATGGACCGTGTTTTCTAGTTTGAAGCGCCCCAATAGGACTATTTATGGATTGAAATTTGCTATATTTTGCGGATCAATCTTGCCTTTTCTCGGCTTGCTGGTATGGCGTTACGTAGGGTTAGATGAAGCGTTACGTTTGCCCGTTATTCTACTGTTTCCCTTTGTTATTTTCGCAAGCATTGTGATTTACAAAGAACACAAAAATGGCTCTGACAGGGCAAAGTGGCTGGCGGTGACGATTTTCCCTGTAGTGTTAAGTACCCTTTCGCTCGTGCTTATTGCTCTTTTTGGTATTGACCTTCAATTAGATCCTATCACCATGTTCATGGTTGGCGTATTGATTACATGTATGTTCATGGTGATATTAGCGTCTCGGCTTTTCGTCAAAATAGTCCAAAAAGAGCGTGATACCGAGAAGGCCAATGCCGTATTAAAAAGCGAGCAAGCGTCGAAGCTTGAGGCGCTAATTCAAGAGCGTACAAAAGCATTACGCGCATCAAATGAAATGCTCAAAAAGCTAGCTGCTAACGATGGGTTAACGAACTTACCGAATCGAAGAAGTATCGATTTATTCGTAGACGCTAGCTTTTCATCAGAGGCGGATAATCATCATCACATTGCAGTGGCGTTGATAGACCTAGATCATTTTAAGAATATTAACGACACTTTCGGGCATGAAGCAGGCGATACGGTGTTGATTGAAATTGCCAAAATACTGCAGCCCTTAAATAGCAAGGAATGTATGGCGGGAAGATTTGGTGGTGAAGAGTTTGCTATTATTCAACAAAACGTAAGTGAACAGCATTTTAGCGATACGCTAGCCGATATTCACAAGCAAATTAATACACTGAGCCTTCAGCAGCTTAGCGGTTTAAAAATTGGCGCGTGTATAGGTTGGACAATATGTACAGACGCTGCTGATATCGTTTATGCATTTAGACGTGCAGATAAAGCCTTATACAAAGCAAAAGATGCGGGGCGCAATAGAATTATTGCGGCAGTTCCACGTTGATTCGAGTAGTTGTCACATAGGCAGGAGCCAAACAGAACGCCTGCCGGAAAGCCCGTTACAAAACCTAGTTCAATTTCAAAATAGCATGGTGTCGTTCATGGTCTAAATCATGATGTCGTTCTTCACCCTAGTCCTACCATAATATTATGCGCCTAAAAAAACCTTTCGAAAATACACTCTATTTCGGTCAAAAGTTTAAGAACTGGTGTGGTTTATTGCCATGGTTGTTATCTTTTGCTCTTTGCTTTCCTTTCTCGAGTTGCACTTCCAATAACAAAGTTTAATCGTTTTTCATTCTGGATTAATTGTTAGCGTTTACATTAAATGTAAATGTAATCTTGATGTTATTTTGTTATGCAATTGAATTTATTTGGTTAATTTTAATTTGAAATATAAATGAAAACTATTTGTTAAAAAAGTTGTTGACGTTAAAATATAAAAATGGTCATATGCCCCAATGTTGAGCATGTGACCGATTTGGTTTATCCCAAAGGTTTTGCTCATAGCGAACAGAGAATATGCGCAGACACGAGTCTGACGAAAATTCCAATCACTTTATAAAACCGAACATAGAAACTTGAGGGTTCACCATGTTAGAAGATAACCAGCTTCAACAAGCGACTTCTCGATCTAATTTTAAAACTGCAGGGTTAAGCGTACTGGCATCAGCGATTATGGCTGCTATGGCGCCGTCACTCGTAGTGGCTCAGGAACTAAGCGAAACCAAGCCAATGTATGTGCCGCCGAGTGAACCTAATGAGTTTCTAGATGGTCGTGTTCAAGTTAATTTTTTAGCTATGCAGAACTATCAGGCTATTCAAGCAAAAGACGGCGCGTTTCGCCCTGAAGATGAAACACAATCAGATGGTTTTGGCCGTTTGCGCGTTAACTTGATGTTCAAGTTTAAAATTACCGACAACATCACAGCCGATATCGATATTGCTGAAGAACCTAATGACTTTGGTAATAATGGCGACAGAGACTTCTCATTCCACCAAGATTTCGCTGGCATCGAGTTTGATATGTTTGGCCTTACTGGTTATGAAAAAGAGAATTCAAGCCTTATCTTGCGTGTAGGTAACATTGGTGCATCTCCTTTTCAGTTCAAAGGATTCCAAGATGGCGCTGACAACCAAGGTAACGCGTTAATTGGTAATGGAATTAACGACTACGCCACAGCTGAGAACGGTATCCAACTAAGCTACACCGAAACCTTCGATAGCGGCATTCTTCGTTCATATAACGTGGCGGGCCACATGACTACGTCAAGCTTCGGCGAAGCGTTCCAAGAAGACCGAGGCTACAACTACAGATTGCAAGGTACCCTTGAGTTTAAAGGTGGTTTCAAAGCAGGCTTAAACGTTTTTCAAGCTAATCAAGGCGACCAGCTTGTATTCGCTGATGGTGTAGCAAGCCTTGATGGCGTTACGACCACTAACTATCGTTTCGGCGATGGCGAAAACTATAACTTTTCAGCCTCTGCATCTAGTGAGCGTGACACCCATGTTGGTGCACTGCCAGGCTTGAACCAGTCAATTATGCAATTGAATTTGGCTTACCAACCGTCTGATCAAACGAGCGTTATCGTGATGTTGGGTAAAGCGTCTGACGACTACACCTTTGCCGATTCCGATGGAAACGCGGTGGCGGGTATTACTTACTTTGGTACAGATGGCGTGTTAGACCCAGCGGGTACAACCTTTGATTCAAACCAAGTGATTGAAGGCGATTCATCGGTGCAGTACTGGGCGCTAGAAGCCCAACAATATATTCTTCCTGAGAAGCTTTACGTAGCGGCACGTTACGCAGAGTCAGAAAATACCTCTGACCTAATTGAACAAACTGACAACGAAGTCACGCGTTTACAAGTATCTGCAGGTTACTGGATAAACGACAGAGCCTTGTGGAAAGTGGAATACGTTAACCAAGACGAAGGCGTGAACTCTGGTGGCCAGATTGGTACAGGTTTCGATGGCATCACGTCTGAAATTTCAGTGAAGTTCTAATTCAATAAACGTTCAGCAGCGTCAGCGGTTTTATCTAAAACGCTGACGCTTTCAAACCAACCAAAACATTAAGTAATGAAACGAGTATGACTTTTATCCCCATCGAAAATGAAGGGGAGGGGGAAGTCATACCCTTCAAAACCTAAAGGGGAACTACCCGATGTTGAAAAAATTATCTTTAGTGATTGCCAGTGCATTGGCGATAACCACGGCGGCGCAAGCTGAAACCATTACCATCGCAACAGTAAACAATGGCGACATGATTGCCAAGAAAGAACTGAGTAGCGACTTTGAAGAGAAAAACCCAGGTATTGATTTAAAGTGGGTAACGCTTGAAGAAAACATTCTACGCCAACGTGTCACTACCGACGTAGCCACTGGCGGCGGCCAGTACGATGTGATGACAATTGGTACTTATGAAGTGCCAATTTGGGGTAACCAAGGCTGGTTGGAAGAGCTTGATGGCCTTGGCGCTGATTATGACGTAGAAGATTTACTGCCTGCTATTCGTAGCGGCCTGTCAGTAGATAACAAACTCTATGCTGCACCGTTTTACGGCGAAAGTTCAATGGTGATGTACCGCACTGACTTAATGGTCAAAGCCGGTCTTGAAATGCCAAAAGCACCTACATGGAAATTTATCCGTGAAGCAGCCGAAGCAATGACAGACAAAGAAGCAGGTGTTTACGGTATTTGTCTTCGTGGTAAAGCGGGCTGGGGCGAAAATATTGCATTGCTAACGTCTATGTCTAACTCGTTTGGCGCACGCTGGTTCGATGAAAACTGGAAGCCTCAGTTTGACTCCAAAGCATGGAAAGACACCTTAGAATACTATGTTGATGTAATGGACAAGTATGGCCCTCCAGGTTCATCAGCGAACGGCTTTAATGAAAACTTAGCGCTGTTTCAAACCGGTAAATGCGGTATTTGGATTGATGCAACGGTTGCAGGCGGTTTTGTGACAAACGAGAAAGATTCTGAAGTTGCAGACAAAGTAGGTTTCGCTCTAGCGCCAGATAACGGCCTAGGTAAACGCGGAAACTGGTTGTGGGCATGGACATTAGCTATTCCTTCCAGCAGTAAGAAAAGCGATGCAGCGATGAAGTTCATCAGCTGGGCTACCTCAAAAGAATACTCTGTATTAGTGGCTGAAAAGAAAGGCTGGGCAAATGTACCTCCTGGTACGCGAGCTTCGCTTTACGAAAACCCTGAGTACATGAATGCGGCACCTTTTGCGCAAATTACTCTTGATTCTATCAACTCTGCAGACCCTAAAAATCCAACGGTAGAACCAGTGCCTTATGTGGGTGTCCAGTTTGTTGCTATTCCTGAGTTTCAAGGCATAGGAACAGCAGTTGGTCAGCAGTTTAGTGCAGCACTAACGGGCCGCATGACGGTAGACCAAGCACTTCAAAGCTCTCAGCGACTAGTTGAAAGAGCCATGCGCAAAGCGCGTTACCCAAAATAATAAAACGTTAACCACGGGTAGGTGCAAGGTGCACTTACCCACTTTTTTCACTTGTAAGGGGCTTAGCAATGGCGACTACCCAATCTCGTACCTTAGCCAAAATGATGCTGTTTCCTTCGGTCACCTTGCTGTTAGCTTGGATGATTGTTCCGCTTTGCATGACGTTATATTTCTCGTTTTTAGATTATAACTTGCTCATGCCTGGCGATAATGAATACATAGGCTTTTTGAACTACGAGTTTTTTCTCACCGATCCTGCTTTTATAGAGTCATTTTTTAATACCTTATTGCTAGTTGGCGGTGTGCTGTTTATTACCATCTGCGGCGGTATTGGTTTAGCCATATTGCTCGACCAAGCCATATGGGGCAGAAACTATGTCCGCATCATGGTATTGGCACCGTTTTTTGTTATGCCAACGGTTTCCGCATTGGTGTGGAAAAACATGTTCATGAACCCGGTAAACGGGCTGTTTGCTCATCTTGCCGAATTCTTTGGTGCAACCCCTATCGATTTCTTTGCAGAAATTCCGTTGCTATCCATTATCATTATTGTGTCGTGGCAGTGGCTGCCGTTTGCGGCGCTAATTTTACTTACCGCTATTCAATCGTTAGATAGAGAGCAACTAGAAGCGGCGGATTTAGATGGTGCAGGCCCGTTCAGTAAATTTATTTACATTGTGTTGCCGCATTTATCCCGAGCAGTCACCGCAGTTATTCTTATTGAGACCATTTTCTTGCTGTCTATTTTTGCAGAAATATTGGTAACTACGAGTGGTGGCCCAGGTTATTCCTCTACCAACATTACGTACTTAATTTACACCCAATCGCTACTTCAGTTTGATGTGGGCGGCGGTTCAGCAGGTGGAATTGTAGCAGTCATTATTGCCAACATTGTTGCCATCTTCTTAATGCGCCTTATCGGCAAGAATTTGGAGGGCTAGGTAATGAACAGCACGAATAAATCAAAAGTCATTTACACCATTTTAGCGTGGACCATCAGTGGGATGATTTTCTTTCCTATTCTTTGGACCATGATCACCAGCTTTAAAACGGAATCTGAAGCGATTTCAGCCACACCAAGCTTATTTATGTTTGAGTGGACGCTAGAGAACTACAAAGATGTGTTAGCTCGCTCACCTTATTTCGAACACTTTATGAACTCTGTGATCATCTCATTAGGGGCAAGTTTACTTGGACTGCTTATTGCTATTCCGGCTGCATGGTCGATGGCCTTTGTGCAAACTAAGCGAACTAAAAACCTATTGATGTGGATGCTATCAACCAAAATGCTTCCACCGGTTGGGGTGCTAATTCCTATCTATCTGTTGTTCCGTGATTTCGGTCTGCTAGATACACGCTTAGGTTTGGTGATTGTAATGACACTCATTAACTTACCTATCATGGTGTGGATGCTTTACACCTATTTCAGAGAAATCCCTCATGAAATTCTTGAAGCGACACGAATGGACGGCGCTGGCATCAAAGAAGAAATTTTTCACGTGTTACTACCAATCGCCTTACCCGGGATTGCGTCAACCTTGCTGCTAAACGTTATATTGGCGTGGAATGAAGCCTTTTGGACACTCATTCTTACCGCCGCGAATGCAGCACCGTTAACTGCCTTTATTGCCAGTTATTCAAGCCCAGAAGGCTTATTTTACGCGAAATTATCAGCAGCCTCTGTGATGGCTGTGGTGCCAATCCTTATTCTTGGTTGGTTCAGTCAAAAACAATTAGTGCGCGGATTAAGTTTCGGCGCGGTTAAGTAGGAGTATTCCAATGGGAAGCATTACTTTAAAGCAAGTGACAAAAAGATTTGGCGACGTAAATGTTATTAAACCGCTAGATTTACATATCCGTGACGGTGAATTCATTGTGTTCGTTGGGCCATCGGGCTGCGGTAAATCTACCTTACTTCGCATGATTGCAGGACTTGAAGATACGACTAGCGGCAACATTGATATTGACGGTGAAGACGCCACAAATATGCCGCCTGCCAAACGTGGTTTAGCCATGGTATTTCAGTCTTACGCGTTATACCCGCATATGTCTGTTCGCAGTAATATTGCGTTTCCGCTTAAGCGCGCAAAAGTAGCGCCTGCTGTGATTGACGAAAAAATTGAAAAAGCGGCTAAAATGCTGAACCTAACCGATTATCTTGATCGCAAGCCGGGTCAATTATCAGGTGGTCAGCGTCAGCGTGTGGCGATTGGCCGTGCTATTGTGCGCCAACCTTCGGCATTTTTGTTCGATGAGCCATTGTCTAACCTGGATGCTTCACTTCGAGTGAACATGCGCCTAGAAATATCAGAACTTCATAAAAGTTTAGATACCACCATGATTTATGTAACGCACGATCAGGTGGAGGCCATGACCATGGCCGATCGTATAGCGGTATTCAATGGCGGTATTATCGAACAAGTCGGCACGCCATTAGAGCTATATCAAAAGCCAGTTAACCGCTTTGTAGCTGGGTTTATTGGCTCGCCTAAAATGAATTTCATTGATGTGATGCCTAAAGCCGGCGACGATACACATGCCATAGGCGTGCGACCAGAACACTTAAAAATTACCCAAGAGCGAGGGTTGTGGTCAGGCAAGGTAGGTGTAGTGGAGCATCTTGGCTCAGAAACCTTTTTACATGTGCATGTAGAAGATGCTGGTACGCTCACGGTTAAAGCTGACGGTGATTGTCCGGTGAGCTATGGCGATGTGGTCAACCTAACTGCCGCAGAAAGTAAAATTATGCATTTTGACAAGGATGGCGTAACCATTCCCTCACTTTCTTGGGGCGAAGAGCGTGTAGCATAATTCGTTTTTAGTTAATGTGCGGGTTATTGCATTCAACAATAGCCTGCACGTTTTTAAAGGACGAAAGATACAAGGATTATTAAATGGGTAGCAGTAAAACCTCCCTCGACACTACAGACATTGAACTTGTGATCTTCGACTGTGATGGCGTATTAGTCGATAGTGAAGTGCTGTGTAAACGGGTCATTATCGCCATGCTAGGCGACTTAGGTGTAGAGGTTACAAGCAACTACTTCGATACGTATTTTCTAGGCCAAAGTTACGAGTCTGCACAAAAGCAGATTTTAGCTGATTTCAATGTCATGCTTCCGGCTGAGTTTCGAGATAACTACCTAACTGCGCTGTTAAAAGTGTTTGCTGAAGAGTTACAAACGACTCCCCAGTTAAATGATGTATTAGCGCATTTGAACGTGAAAAATTGTATTGCGACCAGCAGCAGTCCAGAGCGTGTGGCGTTTGCGCTAGAAACAACAGGTCTTCTTTCTTTTTTTGAAGGGCGCATTACCACAAGTACAGAAGTTGTAAATGGGAAGCCAGCCCCTGATATATTTTTACTTGCTGCATCAAAAGTAGGTGTTAAGCCTAAGCATTGTTTAGTTATTGAAGACTCAGAAGCGGGTATTCAAGGTGCACTAGCTGCCGATATGCAGGTGGTGAAATATACCGGCGCGAGTCATTTTAAAGGTGTATTGCCAATTAGCGCAGATAAGAAAAAAGAGATACCGTCGATTTCTCATTGGTGTGAGTTTTTCAATCTTTACCCCAGCTTAAAAATAAGTGTTTAGGCAGGGCGTTTTTTAAGAATCGAGCGACCTAGACACCACATTTACGCTTAAATTACCCAAGCAGGCAGGGGATTAATGATCCTTTAACTGGCTTCTCGACTTTTCACTTCAGTGTTGTACAGTGCACCTGCTTTATCGACTAATAACATTATAAGGGCAGGTTATGACAACACTGATTGGCGGGAAAACAAAGGAAGAAGCACTGGGTAGTCTTTCAAATATGACTAGCGATGTAGCGCCTATTCAAAAAAGTGAATACTTATCTCGCATAGATAAAGCTCAGCAATATATGCAGCAAAATGGTATTGCTGCGCTGTACCTTAATGCCGGCACTAACTTAACTTATTTTACGGGTATGCAGTGGTATGCCAGTGAGCGTTTAGTGGGCGCTATTCTTCCTGCCTCTGGCGATATTATCTACGTGGCACCTTATTTTGAAATTGACTCCCTTGAAGAGCGTAAACTCATCGAGGGTGACATTATTGGGTGGCAAGAGCATGAAAGCCCTTATGCACTGGTTGCTCGTTTAGTGGGTGAAATTGATACTGCTGGTGGCAAGAAAATCGCGGTAGATGAATCGACTCAATTTTTCGTTGTTGACGGGTTTAATAAGGCCCTTCCTGAAGGCGCCAGCATTATTAATGGCGCAGAGATTACTGCCCACTGCCGAATGCACAAATCGGTTAATGAGCTTGCGCTTATACAGCGTGCTATGGATATGACTCTCGCAGTGCATAAGGCTACAGCCAGTATGCTCTATACAGGGATTACTACCACAGAAGTAGAAGCCTTTATCAATGATGCTCACAAAAAAGTGGGTGCCAGTGGCAACTACTTTTGCATTGTACTTTTTGGTACAGCAACGTCATTTCCACATGGGGTAAAAGACCCGCAAGTATTGAAAGAAAACGATTTAGTACTTATTGATACCGGCTGCAAAGTTCATGGGTATCTATCTGATATTACGCGAACCTACTGCTTTGGTAAGCCAACAGCGAAACAAAAGGCGATGTGGGAAAGTGAAAAACGCGCGCAGTACGCAGCCTTTAATGCAGTAAAGCCAGGCCTACCCTGTGGAGATGTTGATAAGGCCGCGCGAGACAGCTTAGCGTCCGATGGCTTAGGCCCAGATTATAATCTACCAGGTTTACCCCATAGAACAGGGCATGGCATTGGTATGGATATTCACGAGTGGCCATACTTGGTGAAAGATAATCCCCACCCATTAGCACCAGGAATGTGCTTTAGCAATGAGCCTATGATAGTGGTTCCTAATGAGTTTGGTATTCGTTTAGAAGATCACTTCTATGTATCTGACACTGGTGCAGTATGGTTCACCGAACCAAGTAAATCCATAGGCGAGCCTTTTTAAAAGGCTCTCTGGGGGAGATGCTGGAAGAGTATAAAGCGGGCTTTATGCGCACTTCTCAGCCGCGACTACCGTTATTTCAACCAACAAAGCTTCGCGGGCCATATCTGCTGTAACGCAAGCGCGAGCAGGGGCATGGCCTTCTGGTACCCAGTTGTCCCATACTGCGTTCATCTCGGCGAAGTATTCCATGCTTTTGATGTAAATAGTGGCTGATAAAATATGTTCTTTATCGCTACCCGCTTGTGCTAGCAAGGTATCCACTTTATCTAACATGGTTTGGGTTTGTTCGGTAATACCTTGGGTTGCATCGGCGCATACTTGGCCGCATAGATAGATAGTACCGTTATGTTTTACTATGCGGCTCATACGCTGTTTTGTTTCTATTCGCTCTATGGTCATTGTTTGAGTGTCCGTGCTTTTAATCTTAAAATCTCAATGGTTTATTCTTCATCTTTACAAGCTTGCTGAATTTCATGCTCTAACTCTTCTGCATCAGCAAGTTGTTCAAACATGTCGCGAATTGGCGCGCCTTCAATCAAACCCATGAGTGTACCTAATACAAAACCACGGTGCACGTTATCCCCTCCTACATTGGCGTTGGCTGTGAGTGCTTTTTTCCCATCGGCAATGTAGCGGTAGGCAAAATACAGCACACTAGGCCATGCATCAGAAATGTAGCATGCGGGAGAGAATTGACGGCCCACTATTTCGATATCACTTTTATTCTTGGCAACTAGCTTTGCCAAAGACAGATGATTCCCCCGTAAGGCAATATCTTCAATTATGTCTTGAGGAGATTCATTCGTGCGGTAGAGCAATCGATAAAGCAGCTCGACATAATAGTCACACACTACACCAAGCGCGTTACTGGGGTGAGTTAAATACAAATGGCTTCTGCATAGGTTTTTAATATCATTCAGGTCATCACCTTTTAAAGCGCAGGTAAGCGCTAAAGGCCCAATGGTAACAAGGCCACCTATAGAAGCCGTATCGTGGGTAACTGCGGCGCACTTATCGGCAGGTTTACCAGCTACTAGATTTGCAAAAAAGCCTCTATGATACGATTCCGCGTAGGTATCTGGGTGGGCGGGCTTGTCTGCGCACAACAGCTTAATGTACCCATCTAAAAAAGCAGCTTGTTGATATTGCAGCGCTGCAACGCTAAGCACCACCCTTGCACAATGGGCATTCAGGGTGTTTTCACCCGCCTTCATACCCTGATGATAATGCTGGTTAGCACCAGTCCAATATTGTCGTTTACCCTTTAAGATAACATCGCCCACAATGTCTTTCTTTTCTTGCTTAGATACTTTGGACCGCCCACCTTCGCTGGTGGAATGCAAAGACATGATGGAAGATGGATGAAATGATGGCGCGTCTTCGAACTGCTGAATACCGCCGGGGAAATCTTTTAAAATGTCCGCAGGGTTATAATACCAATGTACTGGCATTGCCAAAGCGTCAGCAATAAATGCATTTTTTAGCGCCGCGATTACCCGTGATTTATATAATTCAGATGACACTTAGTTTTCCCCTTAATAGCTAATATACCCATCGGTTTCAATATAAAATCGATGAGCAAAAAACATTGAATGATCTAAGGGTTTTGTACGTATTCTGCGTGAATATTGATCGCAGCGTAACGATTGCAAAAGCCATTTGCTAAAAAGTGGCAGCCTCATTACTATTCGTTGTTTTGGTTTTGGTTTTGGTTTTGGTTTTGGTTTGAGTTTGAAATTGAAGGGTAAGAATATGCATGCATCGCCATCAAGTACTGTGGGGAAACCCTTAAATTTTCTTTTATATGTAGAACAAAATTACTCCTTCGACATACTTCGTCCCATACAAAATGAAGCGATAAAGCAAGGTCATCAGGTTAAATGGTTGGTGGTGGGAAATGATGCATCCGAACACTTTTTGCATGAAAATGAGCAGGCATTAGCTTCCATTGAGCAAGCGATAAGCTTTAAACCTGATGCGGTGTTCGTCCCCGGCGATAGAGTGCCAAATTTCATTCCCGGCATTAAAGTGCAGGTTTTTCATGGTCTTAATGAAAGTAAGCGAGGTAATGTTTATCCTGAACGTGGGCTGTTCGATTTATATTGCACAGAAGGGCCTGAACGCACGGGTACATTAACACGCAGTAATAAAGGCCATTACAATGTGGTTGAAACCGGGTGGGTAAAATTAGACTCATTATTTCAATATCAATCGACAGAACACTACGATAAACCGCAGGTGCTATTTGGTTCTACTTTCTCTGCATCCTTGTCCTGCGCCGAGTTCGTCTATGATGAGGTTAAACGGTTGAGTCAAAGCGGGAACTGGCAGTGGTTAGTGACACTGCACCCGAAAATGGCCGCCTCTACGGTTGAAAAATACAAAGCGTTAGAAAGTGAAAACCTAATGTTTTTTGAAAATAATCAAGTCATCGAAGCGTTGTACAGAGCGGATGTGATGATTTGTGACAACTCCTCTATTTTTCAAGAATTCTTACTTTTAAATAAACCGGTCGTTACGGTAAATAACCGCGACCCGCTCGATTGTTTTATTAACATTACAGAAAGCGATGCGCTAGAAGGTGCAATAAAACAAGCGTTGTCACCTTCGCCCGAACTTATCGATAGCATTAAAAAATACGGGCCATCAATTACCCCCTACCTAGACGGAAAGTCGTCACATCGGGTGGTGAAAGCGGTTGAAGAAATGGTGGGCAGTAATTGGGTTGATAAAAAACCTAGAAACCTATTAAGAAACTTCAAAATTAGAAAGAAACTCAACTACTGGAAGTTTTGATAATGGCAGTGAGTTAAAGCGCTGAGCTTGTCGCGCTGGGTTTGTCGCGCTGGGTTTGTCGCGCAGTATAGGCATCGTTAACTTGAAGTTCAGCATAACAATATAAAACTATCTTCATACATATCAATGTTTTATTTCAATAGGTCAGTTCAAAATTGATAGTTGTAGAGCAAAGATATTGTGGCGTACTATAGTGCTTTCTCTTTTTCGACATTAAGACTTTTCTATGTATCAAGATTTTCAAGCTGAGCTTTCATGGGCCAGTTTACATATGCCGCGCACGCGTGACGCTATTTCCTCTCTTCCCAGCTTAGACGGCATTAGACTAGCCTGTAATATGCACCTAGATTTAAAGATGGCGCCATTAGTTGAAGGATTATTATCGCGTGGGTGTGAGGTTTTTCTAACAACTTGCAATCCCACTACAGTTCAAGATGATGTAGTAAAGTACCTAGTAGATAAAGGGGCAACGGCGCATGCATGGCGAGACATGAGTAACGCCGATTGGTCAGATTCTTTTGATAAAGCCTTGGCTTGGAAACCCACACATTTGTGTGAAATGGGTGCGGATTTAACCACACGTTTGCATGAAAAAGTGCAATCGAATGAAACGGTTCCGAGTATTGATGCGGGTTTGGAGGCTACAGGTTCAGGCATTACGCGGTTAAACGGTATGCAGCCTGAATATCCTATTTTTAACTGGGATGATTTGCCCGTAAAAGAAGGCTTACATAATCGCCATATGGTGGGCTTAAGTGCATGGCAAACGTTTTTCCAAACCACACATCTTACCCTGCATGAAAAAGTAGTAGTCGTCATAGGCTATGGTTTAGTGGGGCAGGGCGTGGCGGCATCCGCAAAGGCTTTTGGTGCACAAGTACAAGTTGCTGAACTCGACCCTGCTCGCGCGCTACAAGCTAAATATGATGGCTGGCCAGTGGTTGATTTGGGCAATGCGGTAAAAGATGCCGATGTTATTGCCACTGCCACAGGTGGTTACGGCGTGGTAAGTGCAAAGCACTTGGATGCGATGAAAGAAGGCACCTTTATATTAAATGTTGGGCATGTGGCGCAAGAAATCGACGTGCCATATCTTAAAGAAAATGCCAATCACAGCGAACCAATGCCTTATGTGAATGCTTATACGTTGAATGGCAAAACCCTATTCTTACTGGCAGATGGCTCTATGTTTAACCTTACCGCAGGCTATGGTGATAGCTTAAATGCTTTCGACGTTACCTTGGCGGTAATGGCAGCTGGTGTTGGGCATATTGTAGGGGAAGGTAGTACCCACAAAAATGGCTTATATTTACTACCTGAAAAGGCATGGAAGGCGGCGCTTTAGGGCGCTACCCCTTATTATGCTGATGATAGGTTTATCGAAGATATAAGGGGTTCTACCTTCGGGGCTGCGTAAGATAAGCCCTCTATCGTTACCAGATTGACAAAGTTCGTTATAGAAAGAGCAAGCGAGCAGAGTGTTTTTGCGCTAACATACAGTTAACATATAAGCGTAATACACTGAACTAGTGTTGCCTTCTGCTTAAGGTTTTTTACGCTAAGACGCTTACAGAACACATATAACAAAAGGGAGTTGGGGGGATGAGCAAGTAGTATGGTTCAAGTATCTTCTATCCCTTTGTTTATCACTGCCAGTATCTGCTTTCTTTTAAGTTTTTTCTTTTTGCTTCTATATTATCGCTTGACCTCCCGCCATGAAGAGTTCGTAAATTATTACTTGATTTTCGCGCTTTCAGCGTTAACCAGTGGCGTTTTTTTTGGTGCATTTGCAGTACTCGTTAATTCAAGCGATAACCTTACCTATCTCAGTATTTCTAACCGTATAACCGTTATTGCGGCGATGTTTACCATAGTGTTGAGTCTGCATTTTTACATTGCTTTTTTTCAATACAAAGTGCCTATTTTTTTGAAGTGGTGCTACGTAATTTGTGGTGCTTTTTCCTTGTTGACCATGGTGCCCAATCCGTACTTTCTTAATAATGCTTTCTACTCAACGTCTAAGTACTACACAGGCTTAGAGTTTGGGGCATTATTCCAGTTGTGGGGGGCATGGATTTTAGTCCTCGCCGCTTATTGTATTTTTATACTCGTGAGAGTGTTTAATAGACAACGCATCAGGCAAGAGAATGGGAATACGAATACGGTGTTATTGTTGTTGGTAGCAAATATCGTGTGGGTGATTACAGGTCTTTGCGATACGTTCACCGGTATTCAGGTGGTTGATTTACCTCCGTTGAGTTGGATAGGCTCATTTTCGGTTACTTCATGTATTGCGTGGGCGTTGGTTTTACATATAGATGATCTTTATGAAGAAAGGCGGTTGCTGAGTAACCGGCTTATGTATGACCATTTAACCCAAGCATTCTCACGTAGTTATCTTGAGATACGTTTAACGGAAGCTGTGAACCTAATGCGACGTGGAGAGTTGAACTGGTTATCGGTATGCGTATTTGATGTAGATGACTTCAAAAATATCAACGATCAATATGGGCATGCTAATGGTGATGCGTTGCTTACCCAAATCACTACTATTATAAAAGACAATATTCGCCAGTCTGACTGTATAGCACGGTTGGGAGGGGACGAGTTCGTTATTTTATTTGCCAGCAAACAAGATGAAAATTATGCGGCTACTACGGTCGAGCGAATTCGTGAGCGCATTGCAAAAACAGATTTCGGTAAAGGCGAGTGCACGTTTAATACTTCTTGTTCGTTCGGTATAGTCAGTGTTACGCCAGAACAATTGACTATAACCAATGTGGTCGAAGTACAGGACTTGGCAAACCAAATGCTATCGGGTGCAGATGAAGCATTATATCGCGCCAAGAACCAAGGCAAAAACGCGGTCTGCATTGCCACCTTCAGTGATTAATAGCGCCTTTTTGTTTTCTGGCACATAGATACATAAGAGCAAAGAAGCCGACAATAAAAGCGAAACCAACGAATACGCTAAGTGCGAACAGGGTATCGCTAAACAAATCCATATTGCACTGCCTTTCCATTTCCACTTCCGTTATTCGATGCGACAAGATGGTGTATTTGTCGTACCTATTAAAATCCCTTCACTGTGCTTTAATGGTAATGCTTAAAAAAACACAAGTGGATGAACGCATTAAGGCAATACAAATTCCTAATGAATTAGCTATTTAGCCTTTACTGTATGGCTAAATACGTTGCACTATATAAATCATAAGCACCTATCCTTCATAAACAATAAAATATAAAAAGGCTTCCAATGATGAAATTACGGCGAACACTAGCCGCTTTAGCTGTATCTATTAGCACGCTAGTTAGTCTCTCTTTTCCGGCATTTGCACTAGAAGATACCGTTAATCCCAAGCTTTTCGAAAAAATGGAATATCGTAATATTGGGCCTTTTCGTGGCGGTCGCTCTGTTGCCGTTTCAGGCGTTGATGGTAACCCCAACCTTTATTACATGGGGGCCGCAGGTGGTGGCGTGTGGAAAACAGATAACGCCGGTTTGTCTTGGAAGCCGTTGTCTGACAAGCATTTTAAAGTAGGTAGCATTGGAGCAATTGCTGTAGCACCCTCAGATCACAATGTTATTTATGTCGGCACAGGAGAAGGGCCTATTCGCGGTGTAACCACCAGCCACGGTAAAGGTGTATATAAGTCTACCGACGCGGGTGAAACCTGGGAGCTAGTTGGTTTAGAAAATCGTGGTCAAATTCCTAAAATTCGCATTCACCCCACCAATCCAGATATCGCGTGGGCGGCTGTTCAAGGTAATATTTGGGCGCCAAATGAAGCGCGCGGTGTATTTAAAACTACCGACGGTGGTAAAAACTGGAAGCACGTACTTAACGTTAATGCCGACACTGGGGCTGCAGATTTAGCGCTAGACCCATCTAACCCGAGAGTGCTTTACGCCAGCATGTGGCACCATGGAAGAACGCCTTGGTTCGTAAAATCAGGCGGCGACGGTGGCGGTATTTATAAGTCCACTGACGGTGGCGAAAGTTGGGATAAACTAGAAAAAGATTTACCCAAGCTTATCGGAAAGGTGGGAATTGATATTTCTGCCTCTAACCCTAAGCGCGTTTACGCCATTATTGAAGCAGACAACGGTGGCTTGTACCGCAGCGACGACGCTGGCGCTTCTTGGCAGCTAATGAATGGCGATAATATTCTTAAAGCCAGAGCCTGGTATTACAATCATATTAAGGTTGACCCTAACGACGAAAACACACTTTATGTAATGAACGTACAGCTGCACAAGTCTATCGATGGCGGCAAAACCTTTGAAATTAAATCACTGCCACACGGCGATACCCACGATATGTGGATAAATCCTGAAAACAGCCTGAATATGATAAATGCCAACGACGGTGGCGCAACCGTAACCTTTGATGGTGGAAAGTCGTGGTCGAGTATTTATAACCAACCCACTGCGCAGTTTTATCGTGTAGTTACCGATAACCTGGAACCCTACCATGTCTATGGCGGCCAGCAAGATAACACGACTATGGCTACCCCTTCTTCTACTTATGATAGCGGCATTGGTATCGCCGAGCAATTCGCAGTTGGCGGTGGTGAAAGCGCACATATCGCCTTTGATGCCGACAATCCTACGCTGATTTACGCCACCACTATTAATGGCACATTAACCGAGTTCAACAAGGACACGGGGCTTACTCGCCCTATCATGCCTTATCCTGAATACGTATTTGGGCGCAATGCGAGAGATCAGAAATACCGTACCAACTGGAATGCGCCGGTATTGGTGTCGCAGCACGACCCTAAAACAGTGTACTACGGTACGCAGATGATATTAAAAACCACCGATAGAGGTGTTAACTGGCAAGAGATAAGCCCAGATTTAACCCGCAACGAGGTAGAAAAGCAGGGCTTAAACGGCGGACCTATCACCAACGAACAAGCCGGTGCTGAATACTACAATACGGTTTTCTATATTGCTGAATCGCCAGCAAATGCAGGTGAACTATGGGTAGGTGCAGATGATGGCAAGTTACATTTAACCACAGATGAAGGTAAAAATTGGAAAGACATTACGCCTCATAAAAAAGAAGCACAGGTTAATGCTATTGAGCTAAGCGTTCACGCTGAGGGTAAAGCCTATGTAGCGGTAACCGGCTATAAACTGAACGACTATCAGCCTTATATTTATAAAACAGAAAACTACGGAAAACGCTGGACTCGCATAGATAAAGGCTTGCCTGAAGATGCGTTTGTTCGCGTAGTACGTGAGGATAAGCAGCATGAAGGTATGCTGTTCGCGGGAACTGAAAGCGGTATGTTTGTTAGTTTTGACGATGGTAAAAACTGGCAGGAGATGGCGCTTAATTTACCCCCTGTCGCAATAACCGATATGCAGGTAAAAGGTGATGACTTAGTTGTGGCAACGCAAGGTCGTGGCTTTTGGATTTTGGACGACATAAACCCGCTGCGTGAAGTCAGTGGTTCATTACACAATGAAGCGCTGTTTCAATTTAGCCCTGTCGACGGTGTGCGCTTGTTGTCTGGCGGCAATATGAGCGGCCAACCAGAAGCGAAAAACCCTCCTCGCGGAGCAAGGTTCCGTTACTACCTAAAAGATGAGTTAGAAGAGAGTGAAAGTCTTCGCATTGATATTTTTGATTCGAAAAATCAACTCGTGCGTACGTTATCGTCAACCGCAGATGCGTTTGAAAAGTGCGCCAAGGGTAACGAAGACGCACGTAGCCCGTTGAAGTTTACACATCCTTCAACAAATGAAGGTTATAACGAGTTTATATGGGACCTGCGACGCTCACCTTTAAACTGTATTGATAATGTGAAGTTATTTGGTGGCTGGAAAGGCGCCAGAGTAATGCCTGGCGACTATAAAGCGACTATCACTGTAGGCGAGCAGTCTCAGACCCGACCGTTTAAGGTACTGCCAGACCCAAGAGAAGAATCTGATGCCGCCCAATTACAAATTGTTGAGCAAAGCATTCAGGCGAGTGAAAACTTACTAAACGAGCTATTTGAGCACTTGCAAAAAGCCCGTAACGTGCGTGAAACGCTAAATGGGGTAACTGAGTCTAACGTGGTACTAGCCAGCGAAGTGTCGGCATCTATTGACCGTATTGTTAGTGCTATAGATGATTGGGAAGCATTGGTGATTCAACCTAAACACCAAACCTTTGAAGATGACATAAATTGGCCAAATATGCTCGACCGACAAGTTCGCTTTTTAATGGATAACTTCGATAGAACCGGCGCGCCAGCACAAGCTGGGGCAGTACAACGTTTAGACGATTTAGAGGTCAGATGGCAAAAGTACAAACTACAGTTAGAAATTCTATTTCGTGAAAATGTTAAGCCAGTCAATGAAGCGCTTGCTGAAAAAGGCGTGTACGATCTAGACAGTTTGTAGGCTGTTTGTGCGTACTGAATTGTACTTTGTAAAATGAAGGTACGATGAAGGTGTTCGATAGCATTATCGGCACACTTTAAACAAAAAACCGACGTTAAGTCGGTTTTTTGTTTTTTAAATTAGGCCTTCACATCTAAAAACGCTATAGCGTGAGTACACACTAATGCTCATCAAATAAAGACTTATTTCTAATGTATTTTCTCATGTAATGGTAGGTAATAGGTCTTAATAGCCAGCTACTTAACGATTTAAAAAACCGCTTATGCGTGGGCGTGTTTTCATAGATTTGGTCGTCGTGCAGCCATAGCATTTTACCCACGTGCCAAAAGTAAAAAGGGAAAGGAGGCATAAACGTTACTACGTCTAAATCACAGCAAATACGGTATGTTTTGTGGTGTAATAGGTAGTTTTTGTACCATGAGCGACTGCCTACTGCGGGTTGGCCAAAGGTCACTACCCGTTTTACCGCTTTAGCATTTTTTCTTTCGAAATAGTCGGCCATCAGCACGGCTACTGCGCCTCCAGAAGAATGCCCTATAAATGTAAAACGCTTACCTTGATTTTGCAAAGGCTCTAGTACTTTAACCAAAAGTTCTTGCAATGGCAGCGCTTCGTCAATCGTCTTCGTGCTTGAATACATGGGTTGATGAAGTAGTCGACTAAAGCCCCAATGTACATAGAACTTTTTATCGACTTGTTTGATTCTAGTGGGTAGGAATACCAAATTTGCGAGCCAGTCTTTTAGTCCCAGCGAGCCCCTAAATACCACAATGGCTTCTTTTTTATTATCTACCCAAAGGATCCTGACGCTCATCCGGCCATATTTATCGACCAAGTGACGTTCGTGAAAGGGCTTTAATACTTGACGGTAATGCGCTTCGGCATCGGGATAGGAGAGTTGGCAGAGAATGGCATATCGCTCGTATTGATAGCGCTTGAGCTTTTTCATAGACAACTATATCAACTCGCTTTACTCAGTTTTGTGAACGGATTTAATTCACAAACAATGACTCGAGTTCTAAAGCTATAGTGTTTTTGTTTCAGTGATATTACGCACAGAATAATGAGGGCGAATAAAAGAAGTCACGTAGAGGGCGGAATAAGCAGGGCGAACAAAAGAAAAAGAAGTAAATCATCATAACCAGGCTACAAAACCGCATTATTCGATGCTCTCTGGAATGCTGATACACCATTGGTTCCAGACAAAATCGTTTATGAATAGAACCGAATAATGCGCCGCGGCAAAGTGATCTAACTATATATAATTAACACTATTAATTAGAAGGGAAATACAGGTCTTCATTAGGGAGTTTTTACGTCAAACGTAACACGTCGCCACTTTATTCGTATGACAGGTGCTGGTCTATTAGTCGCTCATAGTCCGTTCTCTTTGGCTTTAGGAGGCACTCAGTCGCGGAAAAAGTTAGGTGTTGCCTTGCTAGGTTTAGGCAATTACAGCGCTAATTTACTTGCGCCAGCACTTCAGCATACCGAACATTGTGAACTGCGCGGAATAATTACCGGTACAGAAAGCAAAATTTCAAAGTGGCAGCGTAAATACGGTATTCAGGATAGTAATGTGTATACCTACGATACGATTGATGAGGTTGCGAATAACAAAGATATTGATGTTATTTATGTAGTTACGCCAACCGGTACACATAAAGATTTTGCAGTAAAAGCCGCGAACACAGGAAAGCACGTTTGGTGTGAAAAGCCTATGGCCATGAATAGTGACGAATGCCAAGCCATTATAGACGCATGTAACAAGAATGGTGTGACGCTATCTATTGGTTATCGCATGCAACATGAGCCCAACACACGCACTTTTCATCACTATTTAGAAAGCATGCCTTATGGGAAGTTTAAGAAGGTATCTAGCTTTGCTGGTTACGCTGGGCAAGGAAGAGACGCTAGCAATTGGCGAATGCAGCAACACATGGGAGGTGGGGCGCTTTATGATATGGGTGTATACGCTATTAATAGCGCTCGGTTTTTAACAGGTAAAGAGCCATTATCCGTTACAGGTAGTCATCCACCCCAGCGTTTCCCTAATAAGTTTACCGAGGTTGATGAAACCACCATGTTTACCATGGATTTCGGGAATGGACTAATGGCTGATTGTGGTACAAGCGTAGTAACAGAGTTCAACCACTTTAAAGCAGAGTGCGAACAAGGTTGGTATCAACTGAGACCAATGCAAAGCTACAATGGCGTAACGGGTATAACCTCTGATGGGAAAAAGTTTGAACCTATTCAAGGCATGCAGCAAACGCTTCAAATGGACAATGATGCTTTAGCCATACTCACCGACCGACAACCGCTAGTAACCGGGAGTGAAGGGTTAGCCGATATTCATATTGTTGATGCAATATTTCGGGCCGCACAAACAGGAAAAACGGTGGCGGTTTGATTAATAGTCAGGCACAAAAAAACCAACTAAAAAGTTGGTTTAAAAGTTTGGTACCAGTGGGCGGACTTGAACTGCCACGCCATTGCTGGCAACGGATTTTGAAAAGTTAGTGTTTGAAATAATTATTTTAAATCAGCAAGTTAAATTGTAATAATGACGCTTTGCAAATTCTTTGCATGACTAACAGCTTTTCGCAAAAAAAATGCTTAAAGCCACTTTACCCGATTCTCCTTCCCCCAGTCCACGAAGCCCCAAACAAAGGTGATGAGGTTTAGGTGGAATCCCTTTCTATCAGATTCAGATAAACGGCGTGTTTTGATCTGAAATTCCATGCCATAACAAATAAGTTGAGGTTTATTGAAGACGCTGTGATTACTGACGCCGCACGCATTCGATTAGAGTAAATGACGTTTTTTATTACCGGATTCATATGTGCCAAGAAATCAGTTCGGTAAACAGAGGCGTAGCTATGATTTCTTTGGAAAATCCATTTGTATTTTCATCGGTGCTTTCACGTTTTTCTATTAGTCCGACTTGCCATGCAAAGTCGAACCAGAAATGAAAAATATACTGGGAGGGAAATTCTATCTTTGCAAGCTCTGACAACGAATCTGCTTGATCTGGGAAAGCCTGCTCATAAAGTACCTGGTATTTTCGGTAATGTCGCCATTCAGTGCCAAGATGACGAAGCATATACAATGAGTAACCTATACTGAACTGATAGAATGCACAATCGCTCTCATTACCACTAATGTACGCCCAGTTGTACTCAGTAGCATACGTTTTAAACAGTATTTGATAAAGTTCAGTCGCAGCTGTGTTATCACCTTGCTGTATGCGCTCATAAAGTTGCCATGTTGATTTCAATGGCTTCCAGCGCCCACCGTGTTTACGAATTAATTTGGCAATCAACAAGATGCTGCGAACTACATGTAGGTTAACGAAATCGTCTTCTTTATTTATTTTGGAAACGATAAAGCTGGGAGCAAACTCTTTCATATAACTATCGAATAGCGACCGACATAAATTGCGGGGCAAATTTCCATTGGCGGTGCACTTAACTCCATCAGCCCCTAAAGCTCCTATTAAATTTACAGCTAACCAATAAACAGGGGCTGATGTAAATTTGGTAACATTCGAAAATTGCCAGCTAAGTAAATCACTGGATTCGAAAGGCTCAGTAAGTAGCTTGTGAGTTTGGCTTGGTGTGAGGTTAAGCATATCAGTATTCGGTGAACTGTTATGCTCATTCATATAGTTCTCAACAAATGCTTGGGCATCCTCAATTGAGTCAAACTGCTCGTTGGCCATGGCTTGTGATATTGCCTGATTGAGTTCAGTGGCAGGATTTGAGGTTTTCTCTTTTTCTGCATAGAAATCGGTAATACCAAATCTTGGAAGCTCTTCTATCTCTCCGTCTTCAAGCGCTTTTAACATTGCCAGGTTATTTTCAGCTAACAAGTAATCTGGATCAATTGCCAATGCTCGATGAAACGCACGTTTTGCAGACAAGTGATCGCCTAAATACATCTGACAAATTCCCAAATTGCCGCAACTTTGTACATGCTCAGGCTGGCTTTTTAACAGTAGAGTAAAGCAGTTTGCCGCTTCACTGAACTTATGACTTTCTAACAATACAACACCTTCTTCAAAAATTTCGGCGTCTATAAGGTACTGTTCCAAAGTGAGGTGTTCGGGAAGTTGCTCTCTTATCGCCTGGAGATGGAGTCTGGCAGGTTCATATTGATGAAGTTCTTCCGGTGACGCACTGTCAAGCGCATTTTGAAAAGCCGCTAAAGATTCAGCAACTGAGCCAGATTTTTCGGCACAGAGTCCAAAATTAAAATATACAAAAGCAGGTGCGTAGCCACTGTTTATTGCTTGCTTAAAAAACAAATAACCATCGGTATGATCGTCATCGATAAATACAGCTGCTAGCCCTTGAAGCGCGAAGCAAACAGGATGTCGGGGGAATTTCCTGACCGCCTTTTTTACAATGAGTCGGGCAAGTTTGTAATCTTCGTCATCAATGGCATCAAAAAATGCGTCAAGCCGCATTTCTAGTTTCGGGAAATCTTTATCAAACTTTGTCAAGTAAGTAGTCTTGAATCGCTGAATTAATGTAAAAGCATAACATGCAGAGTTTTCAATTTTGAAGCCGAATTGATTAAATAAATGCTCCGGTATAGGTATATCATGAAAATATTGCGGTCCACTCGGAAATCTATCCGTTTCATTTTTCGTCTATCGGACTATAATAAGTCTATATTTAGACCAAAGAGATTGTCATGAAAACTCAAACTGTATCTTACATGAAGGAACATGCGAATCATCTGGAATTGGATAACCCCATTTTGGTCACGCAAAATGGCAAGCCAAAGTATGTTATTCAGGATGCGAATGACTACGAAGAACAGCAACAAACTATAGCATTATTAAAACTCATAAATTTGTCAGAACGCAGAGCGCGACAGAACGGGCTATTTGATCTGGATGAAGCATTTGACGACGATTGAATACAGCATAAAAGTGACACCGGTTTTTAAACTTTGTTTGAAAAAACTGGATGCATTTTTAATCAGAAAATTTAATCACAATGTTGCAAACGAGGCCAAGCGAGCTATTAAATCGAAAGTTAAGTCTCAACTCTCTGGAAATCCGTATTCTGCGCCTCATAGTGACAGGCTCCTGGAGTTAGGGTTAACCGAATACAGGCAGCTTCTTGTCGATAGTCATAATGTGGTGCTTTACCGAGTTGAAGAGTCTACAAAGACAGTCATTCTTCTTCTAGTTTTTGATTCTAGACAAGACCTGAAAAAGCTTTTGTTTGAAGTTAATTTACTCGTCTGATTTACCCCAAAATAATAGAACAGGATAAATACTGATCCCCCGTTAATGGGGTAGAGCCCAGAACGACGCTGATTTCAGACACAAAAAAACCGACTCAAAAGTCGGTTTCAGTATCTTTTTCTAAAAGAAGAATATGGTACCAGTGGGCGGACTTCGGTTGGTCGCCACGCGATGAGCCGACACTCGGACGTCACGCTTGCGTGGAGGCTTTATCAATCACCAGGCACAAAAAAACCAACTAAAAAGTTGGTTTAAAAGTTTGGTACCAGTGGGCGGACTTGAACCGCCACGCCATTGCTGGCAACGGATTTTGAATCCGTCATGTCTACCAATTCCATCACACTGGCTTGGATAGGTGTGCTATCGCTAAGTGGTGCATTATAGCGATGCAGCGCTCGCATACAACACTTTTTTTAGCTTAAATGTCTAAGTGCTGAAAGATTATCCAATTAGTGCTTCGGGATGGCTCCTACCAGCGCTGAATCGTCCAGTTAATAGCGATAATCGCAATGATTGATGATAGGAGTGGCATCAAGGTTTTTGCATAAAATGCAAAATGACGCAGCCACAGCAACAAGGGTAGTAATACTGCCACAATAGCCAACTGACCCACTTCCACACCAATATTAAATGCAACCACACTTAACACAAGGTTATTTGACTGCGCATTTAAATCGGCAAACACGCTGGCGAACCCCATTCCGTGTAATAAGCCGAAGGCAAAGGTAATAATGCCTAATCGCACAATGAGCGGATAGATATTATTAAGAGCAGTCAGCAGCACTGAAATAGCGATTCCAAGCTCGACTAAACGGCTATCCAACGCAATAAAATTCAGAGCGGTAGCGGTCAGGGTAATAGAGTGCGCTAGGGTGAATGCACTGACTAATATTACAGTGTGCTTTAGTATTCGAGAAGTTGAAGGCTCTTTTTGCCACTGTTTGTGCTCTCTTACCAGGTTAACGGTAAGCAAGGTAGCCACTAAAAACAGGATATGATCGATACCAATGAAGATATGCCATACACCTTCGTACACTAGCGAAATGAACAATGCGGTTAGTGACGTAGTGCTAGCATCGAATGTAACGCTGCGGCTATCTGTATCAAGTACGCTGGTAACAGATGTGTTATCTGAACTGCTTTTTGAACTGCTTTGTAAACGACTTCCTGATTGATCAGCAAGGTTTACGTTTACAAGAAGCTTATGGGTAGGGCTATGTTCAAAAATGCCGTCGTAGTGAATGCCCAATGTACCATCTGATTCACACATAACTTGAATTGGTGAGACCAAGTAAGAATCGCCGGAAACACTTCTAATATTTGGCATGCTAAGGTTAATTTCACAGGGCGAGTCATCTACTCTAATACTTAGCACTTTCGTTATATAGCGCTCTAACAAGGGCTGATTTTGATGAATCTCACCCCACGTCAGTGCGCCATTGCCGTTAGTGTCTAGTCCGGCTACTTGCCCAATATCATCAGGCTTTAATAACAATTCGCCGCTATAGGTATTTTCTTCACCCGCGTTAAGGGTTAAATACCCGCTACTCAGTTCGTGGGCGTTTACTACGCTTGCGTTCATAACTAAAAGTGACAAAAAAAGAGTAACTACAAGTGCTTTCATATATTTTCTTTAATTCAATGTCGATGATGTGGCAACAGCGCTTTCGGCCCGTGCCAGTAACCTAGCGTCACTTCGTGTTTGTGCAGCTTGCCAGTTTATCCTAGCGAATTTCAGGGCTATAGCGGGTTTATAGTCAATATCTAAAAAGTAACTAGCTACTTGCGCTGCATGAGACACATCTTCCCGCCAAGTACGTAAGGCCATTCTATCAGCTAATTGCTTTTGAATTTCAGTATCATGAAGACGTATTTGCCGTTCTGCTTTTGCCAAGCGAAGCAATAAGCCATCGTCTATGTTCTTTTCTGTACTGTTGGAGTTGCGATTAGCTGCAGCTTGAATTGCTGTAAGCCTTTTAATCACATCTTGAGATTTTGAAAGTTTGAGCTTAGCGTCAGACCATAGCAATAGTGCGCTTACGGGCAGTTTTTGTGTGTCTATTTTGTTCAGGTGTGAAAGCGCAGTCTCGGGTTTATCTAGGGTGTAGGCCATTGCCGCCAAGGTTTCGTAATACCACAGGCGTTCGCTCGCGCCCCCTTGCTTGATGCTAGTGTTATTAGCATTCATTTTTTCTACACGAGATTTTTCAGCAAATGCCTCAAGGTTTAGTAGTTTCTCGTAGCTAGCACTATTAGTATTAAGTGTGAATTCGGCGTTTAAAATACATGTGAAAGCCAATAGATAACTGGTTTTGCCAACTAATTGTTGGCAGTATTTTTTGGCCGCTGCGGGGTTGCCTTGCTGAATGTTAATGTCTGCTAGTAGCAGTAAAGCAGGTGCATAAAGGGGCGTTTTTATTTCGTTTAAAATAGCTTCAGCTTCGCGAAATTGATGGGTGCCTTGCAGCACCTTGGCCTCTAACACCATAAGTTGCGTTTGCGCACTAGCTGAAAGGGAGCTTTTTTGCTGTTTTTGATAATGGATGAAGCGAATCACCTGTTGTCTTTCATTACCTGTGGCATCGGGATAACGGCTTTGACTAAGCACTGTTTGTGCTTGTGCTACGGTCATTTTTACTTGAGGTTGTGCACTCCATGTGGCGATAACTTTATTGCTAGGAATGTCATCTGATGTAACGCTAAGAGACGCTGTATCATCAAATGCCAGCGCCGATGAGTATAATGTAGACAAAGCGCTAAGTGCGATAAGCCGAGCCATTAATTTCATAGTATGAACTCCTAGGGTAGATAAACGTAAAGTAAACAAACTTAAGAAAAAGCAGCGCCATCCCTGGCGCTAGTGCTATTTATTGCTGAGGTAGTAAGTCATCAAAACTGCTTTGCTCAGCATCCTGAGTGAACGCTCTTCCGTTAATAGGAAGTGGGTCATCAGTCGCTTCTTGATTAAATGCATCTCGTGTATAGCTTGAAAACGAGACTTGCTGCGCTTCAATGGTGATAGTCACTTCGCCCGTGTCAGCATCGGCTACGCCGTCAGATACGCTGAAAACAAAAGAATCAGTTCCGGTAAACTGCGCATTCGGCGTATAAGTAAAATCACCGTTTGCTGTTACCGTTGTGGTTCCGTTTTCGCTGTCTGTGGCTAGCGTATAAGTTAAAGCATCGCCATTAGCATCACTTGCACTGAGCATTTCGGTGAACGCAATATCAGCCTGGGTAGTAAACATGGCATCTTCAGCTACCGGTGCCACGTTTACTTCTGGCTTATCATCGTCACTGTCAAAGCATCCAGTAAGCGCACTTACTGCGCCTACCAAAACTAAGCCTCTTAAAAGAGCGTTGTTCATAATCATCACTCCTTATTCAGAACCCGCAATAGGGGTTTTAAGGTAAGGGAACGACGCATCGGTCATGCTGGCATCAACTGGCGCGCCATCAGTGAATGGAACATTACCTACGCTTGCATCTTCTTCAGTACACAAGCCTAAATCAGTATCTTCACCATTCACTGGAATGGGATAACATAAGCGACCCATCACAACGCGTAGGGCAATATCTACCACATCATCGCCAGGTCTTCTTCCGTTCGGGAAGCCAGCTAAATCGTCACCTGCCACACCGAATGCAGATTGGTCGGCTGCAGGCGTTGCTGGAATGCCTGTATTTAACCGAAGCATTTCCGACGCGGTAACTGAGGCCTGTTGGTTAACACCAGGGAAACCTGTTAAGAATGCAGCAACTAAATCATTTCTTGGGAAATTAGTTGGCGCTAACGTTTCTATTGATGTTCCTAACGTAGTATTAACCGCATCTTTGAATAAGATATTCAGCAACTCTGGTAGGGCAGGGTGGGTGACATAATCAGCGAACTGACCATCATCACTAGGATGTGCGCTAGAGAACGTATCTTTATCGCCAATACCAATAACAAGTTCGTTAACCAATGGGCTACCTAAACGAGATACTTGGGTCATCGCGCCGCCATTAACTTCTGGCGATTCAAAGGATGCATCAGGGTTTAGGATACGTGCTTGTGGAAGGCTGGCTGTTGTCCAACTGCCCACTACGCCATTACCGTCGCCAGTAACACATGCTGAAGGTACTTCAACAGAAATTGAGGTCACATTTTTATCGGCTAAGTCATCGTTATCATCGCTTTGGGTAATACCGCCTGGAAAGCCAGCGCCATCACCTGCGCCAGGGGCGCTGTCGCCTTCAACCGGAACGTAGTTAACCAAATCAAAAGTTTTACCCAGATTTACCACAAATGGGTCTTTACGTTGACCCACAAATACCTTAGCCATGTCATTACAGCCTGGTATCGAGAATGAATAGATAAAGCTTTCTGCATAGCGGGCGTATTCTGCTTCGCTGGTGAAGGTTTTATTACCAATGTAATCAAGCGGTTTGGTAAACCTATCACCTGCACTTGGCGTTAGCGTAGTACGCTCACCGCTTTGTATGTCGCCAGAAACCATAGTTAAGCTATACATTTCTGAGAAGTTAGCGGCGCTTTGATCGTCTGCACTAACAGGGCCAATGTTCTTTAATGGCACTTTCACCATTTTTTCTTCGCCAGCTGCGCCAATAGGTAATGCAATGCCTTCGTTTTCGGCGGCAAGCATAGATTGAAACTCAAAAACGAAACTAATGTCTTCAACTGCATCGCCATCGCTGTCGATATGTATAGTATATTGCGCGTTTGGATCCATGGCGAAATAATTAGGGCCGCCATAGGCATCTTGCAGTGGAATGTAATTTGCGATGAAAGTAACGTAGCCCTCACGCCCTTCTTCGTAGCTATTAAATGCGTAAAAGTCGGTACTGTCTAAAGCTGGATGACGTGTAATGTTAGGCGCTTCTCGGTGACTTGAAGCCACTGCGCCTGCGGCAATAAGTGCGCAAGAAACTGCAACTACTGAACGTTTAATCGAAATCATATTATGTCTCTTAGTGAGTGAGTTCATAAAGCCAAACGATTCGGATGCACAGTTGGATGCAACTATTTTACTTTTATTTAAATTACCTTTTTCATACACAAAAAAGCCGGCTTGAATGCCGGCTTTCAAAAGTACTTTTTTAGAAATGTCTTCTCTATTACACAGAAACCAGCGGCGCAATGTATAACACTTCAGTAGGTGCACCGGTTTTTGAGCCGCCTGGCGCTTCTAAGCTTACGGCTAGTGCCGCGATGCTACCGTTAAGTAATATGGCATTAGTAGCAAAGTGCTCAAAGCCCGATTCAGGCAACAAACCCAATGAAATAGGCGCTTCTCCATTTTCAGGTACCATCCATAGCTCGTAGTCTTTATCGGTCGTAGCAGCAAATGCACTGGTCACTTTTACATCCATGGTAGATTCAGATATTTCTATTACCCATAACGGCGCATTGTCGGCGTTATTAAACACCGCAACATGTGAAATTTCTTCGTCGGCTACTGGCATCATCACGACGAGAAGTACCGCAAATATCATTGCAGCAGCGGTAGACAGAAAGGAGAGATAACGCCATCTAGCCTGCTTTGCTTGTTCAAACTCAAGTACGTTCGACACTGGTTTTGTTGAATTGCCATGATCAAGACGATGCTGAATTTGTTCCCACACAGCATGGGGAGGCTTTACAGGGGTTATGCCGTCTGAGAAGCCTACCAAGTATTCTTCCCATTTGGCGGTGGTTTCACCTACGATTTGGTACTGCATCAATAGTTTTTGATACCGTAGACGCGCTTTGCCACGTAAGGTGCCCACCACATATTCGGCCGCGAGTGCGTTTAACCGTTCTTCTTTCAAATAATTCATAATGACAAACACCTTTGTAAGCTTTGAAGGCCACGTCTAATCCAGCTTTTGATAGTGCCCAGAGGCGACGACAAATGGTTCACAACTTCTTGATGGGAAAGTCCGTTTACATACGCTAACTGTATTGCTTGGCGTTGGGAGTGGTCCAATTCATCCAAGCATTCCGCTAATTTATCTTGCTCGGTATTCATCCGAACGGGGGTAGAAGACTCATCTAATTGAGGCGCTTCGTTATCTAGTGATACTTCATTTCTCACATTGTGATAGCGCATTAAATCTAATGCACGGTAGCGAGCAATACTGACCATCCAAGTCAGCACAGTACCTTTACCTCTTTGGTAACTGCCTGCGTTATGCCATATTTTGATAAAAGCATCTTGGGTAGCTTCGTCGGCCAGTTCCGGCCGCTTCAAAAGCTTTAACACCACAGCATACAGTTGAGGGCTAGTTAATTTATATAGCTCAGCAAAAGCGGCTTTATTGCCATTCGCTGTTTCACACAGTAGGGGAAACAAGGTTTCATGTTCCATAAAGTATCCTTCTTTACCGAGCCATACATGGCATTTAGAAATTAAATGGCCTTAAGCTTCGGAACTCTGATCAGGGCATAGACACAAGAATTTTTCGATCGATTGTTTGTGTTTACATGTTATTAAACGTTTGCCGTCTGTAATTAGATGCAAAAAGTATAAATATTCTTTGTGCTCTACACCTTACACGCTATTTCTAACCGGTTATAGCTTAGCAATTCACAATACTAAGTATTAAAACTAGCCCTGTTTCCGTATCGGTTATTTATGCCTTGTCAGGGTTGTGGCACACTAGCGCGGTATTGAACTGTATCGGAAGTATTTTGAACAAAAGTCACAACAAAGCGTCACGTGCTGCACGCAATGCAAAAAAAGCGAATAAGCGTGAAAAACTCACCGAAAATGAAGCTGTCGAGTTAACCTCTTCTTCTGAACGTGCAGGGTTTATTCGTCGTTTAGCTGCCATGATTTACGATACATTAGTTGCCGTTGCGGTGGGGATGTGTGCTGCTATGGTGGTAATAGTGACGCTTATTGTGTTGCTTTCAAATGGTATATTGGATTTGCAAGGCTACGAGCAGCCCGCTGAATTAATTCAAGCATCTACTGGGTATAAGTTACTGATTCAAGTATGGGTTGGTTTGTGGGTGGTTGGTTTCTTTTTATGGTTTTGGAAGCGAGGTGGGCAAACCTTGGGAATGCGTGCATGGAGACTTCGTATTTTCAGCACCGTAGATGCACCTATGACATGGCCGCGATTGCTTATTCGTTTGGTGGCCTCACTAGGTGGCTTAGGTACGCTATTGGTGCTGTTTGATTTTAAGCACAAGCAGTCATTGCAAGATAGATTGGCGCAAACCCAAGTGCTCAAATTGACTAAAGAAAGTAACGATCATAAAAGCTGGTAAGCAAAAGCGCTAATACCAATAAGAAAGGGAAGCTAAGCTTCCCTTTTTTGTATCCAGTGTTGAAGCGGCAGAGCCTAGTGCGTCTGAAGATTCAACCAAACGCTTAATTCAAGCGACTCAATAGATGACTCAAAATACGCTACTTTCTCAGCATGATGGCGGCGATGGCCGCGAACAATAAGCTGGGAAGTAAAGCGCCTAAAAACGGTGGAATTTGATATACCAAGCTAAGTGGGCCAAACACTTCATTTAAAATGAAGAAGCCAAAGCCGGTCAGTACGCCCATGATCACCCGGGCACCCATAGTAACACTGCGCAGCGGGCCAAAGATGAACGACAAGGCCATTAATAGCATTACCCCTACCGACACAGGTTGTAATATTTTGCGCCACAGTGCCAATTCGTAGCGTGATGGATCTTGTCCGTTATTGGCTAAGTAGCCCACATAGTCTAGCAAACCAGAAATAGATAGAGCTTCAGGTTTTACGGCAACAATACCCAACTTATCTGGCGTTAATGTCGAGTTCCATTGCATACTTTTTTCGTTATCTAACGTTACCGCGGTTTCACTAAAACGCGTAACGTCCACATCACTTAAACGCCACTCACTGCCATCGAAATTACCCGATTTAGCATAGGTAATACTTTCAAGTGAAAGGTCGTCGTTAAAATCAAAAATATTAATATCTTTTAGTGAATCACGACTTAACACTTCGCCAATACTCACGAAGTGTTCGCCATCTTTAGCCCAAACCAATTGCTCTGAAGAGAATAAGCTTCCGCCTGAAATGGCCTCTGTGCGAATTTCTTTGGCTTTAGATTCACTGAAGGGGGTGACCCATTCACCCACAGCCATGACCAATAGAATCATGATAGTGGCAGACTTCATGGTAGAGACAATTATGTTCCATCTACTCATGCCTGCTGCTTGCATAACAACAAGCTCACTGTTGCTGGCAAGTACACCCATACCGATTAACCCGCCCAGAAGGGTTGCCATGGGGAAAAACTGTTCTAAATCTCTTGGTAAGCTAAGCACGACATAAAGGAACGCCACCATCATGTCGTAGTCGCCTTCACCCACTTTACGCAGTTGCTCTACGAATTTAATCAGTGCGCTTAAGCCAATAAGGACCGATAGAGTAACAGTTACCGTACCTAACAGCGTGCGAGCAATATATAAATCGAGGATTTTAAACATCTATTTTTTCCCCAATATCCAGGCCCTAAATTGGGTACCTGTTTTTCTGTCTCGCACAATCAAGGCAACACCAATTATCAGCATGATGGTATGCACCCACCACAACCCAAGTTGAGGGGGGATTTTGCCGTCTTCTAATACCCGTCTGCTGGCTAATAACAATAAGAAGTAGCCAAGATAGAGCAGTATAGCCGGAAACATTTTTCCAAATCGGCCTTGGCGGGGATCTACCGCGCTCAATGGCACCGCAATAAGAATCAAGAAGGGCAGTGAAAGAGGAATAGCGATACGCCATTGTAACTCTGCACGGGCTTCTATCGATTCGTCACCCCATAATTCAGTAGTAGGTAAAACGCTAACCTTGCGTCTTGCTTCCTCTGCAGGCTTATCTGCTATTTGAATTTGGTATTCATCGAATTCTACCTTGCGGTAGCTTTTTTGCGACTGCTGACCTTCGTACTGCACCCCTTGTTTTAACACCAAGTTTCGGGTGCCATCAGGGTTACTGGCTACTTGCCCTGTTTGCGCGTAAACCACTTGAACCTGATTTTCACCATTTTCAGTTTTATTTTGCGATAAAAACACGCGGCGCAATTGGTCGTCCGTATCAATGTCGTGAACAAAAATAACCGCTTTGGCATTACCGGTTTGTTGGAATCGACCAGGAATAATGGCAGAAAGGCCAGCTTCGTTTCGGGCTTTTTCCCTAAGTTGGTACTCGTTTTCAGCCGCCATAGGGGCAAAATAGAGGGTAATCGCCCCCGTAACTATCATAATGAGTACTGAGAGAAACAACATCACTCGGGTGATGTACCACTCACTGATACCGCATGCGCGCATGACAGTCATTTCGCTGTCTACATACAGTCGCCCATGGGCCAGCATAATGCCTAAATAAGCGCTTATAGGCAGCACGAGTGATGCGAGAATAGGGGCGTATAGCCCAAGAAAGCCAAGTACTAGTCCTGCTGGTATATCGCCGTCTGAGGCATCACCAAGTACACGTACAAATCTAAGGGTGACAAATATCGCCATTAGAATGAAAAATATGGCTAACTGAGACTTAAGGGTTTCCTTAAGCAAATAGCGGAATATCAACATCTCAGTCCTACCGGAAACTTTGGAATTTTAGTGAAAGAAACCACAATTTTGAGTAAACTTACCGTTTTTACAAGTTTTGCCTGCAATCATAAAATTAATTGCATGGTGTGGCGAAGCAAAATTGACATAATTTACGTCAACATTGCGTCATTCGCAGCTAGCATGCAAGTATGGCTGCGTATTAAAACATAAAGCAGCGCGAAACGTTATGTGAATTTAGTCAGCATGCAAATCTTAAACGACGAAAAACGAGGTGATATCGTGGAGTTTAGTGTAAAAAGTGGCAGTCCGGAAAAACAACGCAGTGCCTGTATTGTTGTCGGGGTCTTCGAGCCGCGCCGCCTTACCGCGGTGGCTGAACAACTAGACGAAATCAGTGAAGGCTATATTAGCAACTTATTACGCCGCGGCGACCTAGAAGGTAAAGCCGGGCAAATGCTATTGCTGCACCATGTACCGAATGTACTGAGTGAGCGCGTATTACTAGTTGGTTGCGGAAAAGAGCGCGAACTTGATGAACGCCAATACAAGCAAATTATTGCCAAAACCATTACTACCCTGAACGAAACGGGCTCGATGGAAGCGGTGTGTTTCTTAACGGAATTACACGTTAAAGGTCGCGACACTTATTGGAAAGTGCGTCAAGCCGTAGAAGCTACCGAAGATTCTTTGTATACCTTCTTGCAACTTAAAACCAAGAAAGGTGAACCACGTCGTCCGTTGCGTAAAATCGTATTTAACGTACCTACACGTCGCGAACTCACCGTGGGAGAGCGTGCAGTAGAGCATGGGCTAGCCATTTCTCGCGGCGCCAAAGTTACCAAAGATGTGGCTAACATGCCGCCAAACATTTGTAACCCTGCTTACCTGTGGGAGCAAGCCCAGTCTTTAGCCAGCCAATACGACAGCGTGAGCGCTGAAGTTGTGGATGAAACCCAAATGGCTGAATTGGGCATGCAAGCTTATTTAGCTGTGGGCCGTGGTTCTGCAAACGAAAGTATGATGAGTATTATGCACCACCGTGGTGGTCCAGCCGATCAAGCACCTATTGTGCTGGTGGGTAAAGGGCTTACCTTCGACTCAGGTGGTATTTCAATTAAGCCTGGCGAAGCCATGGATGAGATGAAATACGACATGGGCGGTGCAGCTGGTGTGCTAGGTACTATGCACACTATTGCAGCGCTAAACCTGCCTATAAACATTATTGGTGTGCTAGCCGGCTGTGAAAACATGCCAGATGGTACGGCTTATCGCCCAGGTGATATCTTAACCACCATGTCGGGGCAAACGGTTGAAGTATTAAATACGGATGCAGAAGGACGCTTGGTACTGTGTGATGCGTTAACCTACGTTGAGCGCTACGAGCCTGAGCTGGTGATTGACGTGGCTACCTTAACCGGTGCCGTCATTATCGCGCTTGGCCACCATGCAACCGGTGTAATGAGCACACATAACCCGCTTGCCCATGAACTGCTAAATGCATCTGAACAAAGTTCAGATCGCGCATGGCGTTTGCCAGTGTGGGATGATTACCAAGAACAGCTTGAAAGCCCGTTTGCTGATATGACTAACTTAGGTGGTCGTCCGGCAGGCAGTATAACGGCAGCGTGTTTCTTGTCTCGTTTCACAAAGAAATATAATTGGGCGCACTTAGATATTGCCGGTACTGCATGGCGCAGTGGCAAGAACAAAGGTGCAACAGGGCGACCTGTTCCTATGTTATCGCAGTTCTTAATGAACCGCGCTGGCACCAAGTTAGAGGACTAACGCACGATGCCTCAAGTCGTGTTTTATCAACTGAGCGCAGGCGACACCAGTGTGGCGTCTCGCGCGAGCGAACTTATTGCAGATGCTTTTGCCAACAAGCAAAAGATAAGCGTGTTATGCGATACGCAAAAGCAAGCCGAAGAAGTTGATGAATTTTTATGGCAATTGCCAGCCAATCGCTTTGTACCCCACAACCTATATGGTGAAGGGCCACAAAGCGGCACACCGGTGGAAATTTGTTGGCAACCCGAGCAGGTTGCCCGCCGTCAAATGGTGGTTAACGTTGGTTCGGGCATGGTGCCTTCGCCAAATCAACATCGCCAAATTATCGATTTTGTTCCCGTAGATGACGAAGCCAAACAGGCTGCACGGGTGCGATATAAGAACTACCAGCAAGCCGGATGTAACATGCAGTTTAAGAAAACTGCGTAGTGATCACATCAGAATCGGGCTTCACAACGAGAGTAAGTAATGGATAAAACCTTCGAACCACAGTCCATTGAGCAGCAATGCTATGAAAAATGGGAAAATTCGGGCCTTTTTAAGGCATCGGGCAGCGGCGATCCGTATTGTATTTTGCTTCCACCGCCAAATGTTACCGGTAGCCTTCACATGGGGCACGGTTTTCAACAAACCATTATGGATGCCTTAACCCGCTATCGCCGTATGAAGGGTGACAACACCCTATGGCAAGTGGGTACCGACCACGCGGGTATCGCGACTCAAATGGTAGTAGAGCGTCAACTAAATACCGAGGGTAAAACCCGCCACGATTTAGGTCGTGAAGACTTTATTAAAAAAGTCTGGGAATGGAAAGAGCACAGTGGCGGCACTATTACAGGGCAAATGCGCCGGTTAGGCACATCACCTGATTGGTCTCGTGAAGTGTTCACCATGGACGACAAGTTGTCTGATGCGGTAACTGAAACCTTTGTGAAGCTTCATGAAGAAGGCTTAATCTATCGCGGTAAGCGTTTGGTTAACTGGGATCCTGTACTGCACACCGCAGTGTCAGATTTAGAAGTCCTAAACGAAGAAGAAGATGGCCACATGTGGCACATGCGCTACCCACTTGCTGATGGCAGCGGTGAGTTAGTAGTAGCTACTACACGTCCAGAAACTATGCTAGGTGATACCGCCGTTGCGGTACACCCTGATGATGAGCGTTATCAAGCTTACATTGGTAAAGACATTAAACTGCCTATTACTGGCCGTTTAATTCCGGTTATTGCCGATGATTATGTGGACCAAGAATTTGGTACCGGCTGTGTTAAAATTACGCCAGCTCACGACTTTAACGATTACGATATGGGTAAGCGCCACAGCCTACCGATGATCAATATCTTAACTGACGACGCGAAAATTAACGATGAGTCGCCAGAAGCTTATCGCGGCTTAGACCGTTTCGACGCTCGTAAGCAAATTGTGGCCGACTTAGACGCCCAAGGCGCATTAGTTAAAATTGAACCACATAAGCTTAAAGTACCTCGCGGCGACAGAACCGGCGCGGTCATTGAACCTTACCTTACTGACCAATGGTATGTTGCGGTTGAGTCACTGGCTAAGCCTGCTATTGAAGCGGTTGAAAGCGGCGAGATTCGTTTTGTACCAGAAAACTGGAACAAAACCTATTACCAGTGGATGCACAACATCCAAGATTGGTGTATTTCGCGTCAGTTGTGGTGGGGACACCGCATTCCTGCATGGTATGACGACAACGGCAACATTTACGTGGGTCGTACTGAAGCAGAAGTTCGCGCTAAAAACAGTTTGAGCGACGATATTGCCCTTCGCCAAGATGACGACGTACTTGATACCTGGTTCTCATCTGCACTATGGCCGTTCGCGACCATGGGCTGGCCTGAAAAAACGCCTGAACTAGAAACCTTCTTGCCTTCATCGGTATTGGTAACTGGCTTCGATATCATTTTCTTCTGGGTAGCCAGAATGATCATGATGACGAAGAAGTTCACAGGCCAAATTCCGTTTAAAGATATTTATATTACCGGTCTCATCCGCGATGAGAACGGCGATAAAATGTCTAAGTCAAAAGGAAACGTACTTGACCCTATCGACCTTATTGACGGTATCGACCTAGAAACGCTAGTGAAAAAGCGTACTTCAGGCATGATGCAGCCAAAGCTAGCTGAAAAGATTGAGAAGCGAACGCGTAAGCAGTTCCCAGATGGTATTCACGCCTATGGTACCGACGCACTTCGTTTTACTTTTGCTGCCATGGCGTCAACCAGCCGTGATATCAACTTTGATATGGCGCGGGTAGAAGGCTACCGTAACTTCTGTAACAAGATTTGGAATGCATCACGCTTCGTGCTGATGAATACTGAAGAGCACGATACAGGCCGTGATGGTGGCGAAATGGTATTAAGTATTGCCGATCGCTGGATTTGGGCTAAGTTCCAACAAACCCTTGTTGAGTTTGAAAAAGCGTTAGAAGACTACCGTTTCGACATTGCTGCGCATATTGTTTACGAGTTTACCTGGAACCAGTTCTGCGATTGGTACTTAGAACTGACTAAACCTGTGCTTAGCAATGAAGCCAGCAGTGAAGCTGAGAAGCGTGGTACACGTCATACGTTAATTAACGTACTAGAAAACTTGCTACGTTTGTTGCACCCGTTAATGCCATTTATTACCGATACGATTTGGCAGCGTGTTGTGCCATTAAGTGCGCTACAGGTTGAAGAGAATGCCAGCATTATGGTGCAAGCATTCCCAGTACAAGATGCCGCTAAACAAGATGAGCAAGTACTTGCCGATATTGAGTGGGTGAAGAAGTTTATCGTAGGTATTCGTAATATTCGCGGCGAAATGGATATTTCTCCAAACAAACCGCTTAATGCCTTACTTAAAAACGTAAGCGCTGAAGATAGCCGCCGTTTAGAGGCTGCTAAAGCCTTCTTAGATAAGTTATCTAAGCTTGAAACAGTGACCATCCTTAAAGACGGTGAAGAAGCACCAGCGAGCGCTACGGCACTGGTAGGTGAAATGGAAATTCTTATTCCTATGGCGGGTCTTATCGACAAAGATGCCGAGCTTGCTCGAATCACGAAAGCCATGGATAAAGTGGACAAAGACGTTTCACGTACCCGCGGAAAGTTGAGTAATGAGAAGTTTGTAAGTAACGCCCCAGATGCCGTGATTGAGAAAGAGCGCGGTAAGTTGGAAGAAGGTGAGAAACAGCTTGAGAAGCTAAAAGCGCAATACGAGACTATTGCGGCGTTATAAGTTTGTTGTAGCAGGGTTTTGACTGGTTTGTAGCCGCCTTAAAAGAGCTACTTTATAAGTCAAATCTAACAAGCGATTTGAAAAAGGGTTGTCGAAAGACAACTCTTTTTTTTGCTAAAAATCGTGCATTGGTGGCACAGGAATAAAGCGCTGCGCTTGTTAATAGTTCATGTAACGCTTTAACATATCCACCAAGGCTTTGCGTTTAATTGGCTTAGTGAGATAGTCGTTCATGCCTACATCGATAGCGCTCTGTTTGTCTTCTTTCATAGCATTAGCCGAGAGCCCGATAATGGGAAGGGTAGTAAAGCCCGCTTTTCTTAAGGCTTTTGTTGCCTCATAACCATCCATTACGGGCATTTGTACATCCATTAATACTAAATCATAATGAGGGGCGTTTTCTATTTTGCGCACTGCCTGATTACCATCTTCCGCGATATCAAACGTAATCCCTAAGGTTTTGAGCATTTCACCGGTAACAATCTGATTTATGTTGTTATCTTCAACCAATAATACATGCCCTTCTAAGCTAATATCTTCAATGATATCCGCCTTTTTAGTCATGGTTTTTCGTGTTTCATTACTGACTACCATAGACATGAAATGTTCAAATTGTGCAGGCGTAAAGGGGTGCATAATAAGAGGGCCTTTCCACAGGCTGTTGTACTTATCTTGCAGCGCACTCCCTACGGTATCCATGATCAAACCAACATGGGTTCCTTGCTCTGCCAGTTCGTGTAACCAGCGGATATTGTCTTTAAATACACCAAAGCTGGGAATATCAACAATAAGGTGTTTAGGCAGAGAATTGAGGGATTGGGCGGCGTTAATGTCCATAATACTGGCTTGGCTAATCTGTATTACCGACTGATAGGCATCGGGCAGAAGAGGCGAAGAGGTTAAGTACACACTGGACGTGGGCAACTGAGGCGTAAGGTCAAAAATACCAGGCTGATTCTTAAATACACGAAGGGGCAAGGATATTGTAAAGGTACTGCCTTTTCCTTCTACTGAAGTAGCTGATAGTGAGCCACCCATCAAGTCGGTGAGTTGTTTTACAATGGTTAAACCCAAGCCGGTTCCACCGTACTTGCGGTTGGTCGCGTCATCCGCTTGAGTAAAGGGGTTAAAAATACGAGCAAGTTGCCGCTCACTCATTCCAATACCCGAATCTTCAATATTCATTGTTAGGGAGAGCAAATTACCTTTATCGTTAATGCTGCCATCAAACCGAATGCAAATTTGCCCTTGCTCGGTAAACTTCACCGCATTGCTTCCAATATTCATGATGATTTGCGCAATACGTAGCGGATCGCCAATAACTTGAGGCGGTATGGATGGTGACACGATAAAGCGAACAACTAAGTTTTTCTCTTTGGCTTTAAGCGCAATAACAGCAATGAGATTGTCGAATAAAGAATGAAGGGAAAAACTGACTTCTTCAATTTTAAGTTTGCCGGCTTCAATTTTTGAGAAGTCTAAAATATCATTGATAACACTCATTAAAATCTGGCTTGAATAGGCCGCTTTATCAAGATAACCGCTGACAATATCAGGCACTGGGTGTTGCTGAGCGAGTTCTATCAAGCCAATAATACCATTCATGGGCGTACGAATTTCATGGCTCATATTGGCTAAGAAAATACTCTTCGAGGCTGTCGCTCGCTCGGCTTTTATTTTACTTTCAGTCAGTTCTGAGTTTAAAGATTCCAATCTGCCATTCAGACCACGGGCTTCTGATAATAAGATTTCTGTTTGCTTGTTTTTATCACTAAATACATGGGCGGCTCGAGCAAGGTTTCCAATTTCATCGTTGCGGCTGTTGCCTGGAATACTCGAAATGTTTTGGCCTTCAGATAATCGATTGAATACGTGGGTTATGGTGCGAATAGGGCCTAAAATACGATAGGCGGTAAATATGGCGGCGATGACCGCAAGTAGAATGGCGACCAGTGAAAATATCTCACCATTACGTTGTGTTTCTTGCGCTACCAAATAGGTGTTGTGAGTAATAGATTCGGTTTTCGAAGTTACTTGATTAGCAAGTTCGCCGCTTAAATATAAAAACTCATTCGCTGAACCGGCCATAACCACATTAACCAAAAACAAATTCCCTTGGGTAATTTGTGTTAGCTTAAATAAGTCAGCTTCGGCCTTTTCAAGTAACTCATTCACTTGGCTATGAAGTGTATGATTGTTCATGGTAACCGCTTTAATGGCAGTAATTGCTTCATTGAATTGCGTGATTAACGCCATATCAGGCTTCATCAAATAGCGAAGGATTGCATTTTCCGCTTTAGCAATGTGGAAGTTAAGTTTATCAATGGTACTTTGAGGAAGCGCGAAGTCTTCATTGGCAGTGTCAAATAGCCGCTTAATCGCCAGTAAATCTGACAATGATCCATCAATGATTAAGTCGTCTTTTCTAGAGCGTGCATCAATAACTTGGCGAAAATTTTCTTGGTAGGCACTAAGGTGCTTATGCATACGAGACAGCACATAGGTATCGTCAATCTCACCACTTTGGGTAACAGGATCGGCAAGCTCATCTAGCCTTTTATTGATAGAGAGCATCAACCTTTCAAAACGTGTTACCGCAGATTGGCTCGCATTTTCTTTGTAGATGAGCACATTCCGCTGTAGGTCGATAACATCTCTTTCGAGTTCTTTTACTATTCCCACATCAACCACAGCACGACTCGATGCCGCCATGCCGCTGCTTAATACAGATTGGTTTTCTCTAGCAATATACCCTTGTACTAAGAGCAGGGCGACTAAAGCAATTAATACGAGAATAAGTTGCGTTCGAATCGATGACAGCATAGCTATTATTGTGCCTTTGACTTAACCAATTGGGTTAAGACGTAATAAATTCATACCATTTTTGGAGGCTATATTCGTAGGTTGGCATGACAGTATTCCATACTGCGATGTTACTAAACCTATCTTCATAGCTTCCACCTGAGCGCTGTTCACCTTTTTGAACACTAACCTTACCTGCCGGGCCTTTTAGATTTTCGCTTGCAGGTAACCCTTTGTACCAATAATCCCACTCGGCTTGAGACAAATACTTTGCAGAGCGCTCTGGGTTAGAGATGTAATAGCCCTGACGAGCAATAAATGCCCCGGGCCAGCCTGACAGCCACCAATTCATATATTCATAAGCCACATCTTTACTTCTTCCTTGTGAAGCTGACGATAAACACATTACACCATGCCAACCTCGGTAACCTTCCTTCGGCGCAGCAAATTTAACGGGAATGTTTTGGCTGTTTAACGCCGATACCGCAGGAGAGAACATGCTCTCTATAGAGACGCGTTGGCTTTTCATAAATTGCACAGATTCAGGCACTGATGTCCAAAAGCCACTGAAGTGATTTAACTGGGATAACTCAATAAGAATACTGAATAAGTTATCCAGCTCTTGTGTGGTCATTGCCCCTATATCTTCAAATGTAATGTAGCCCTTTGCTTGTGCCGCTAGGGCTAAATCGAAAAGTCCAATGGTGGGATCATTTACAATCCCCACTTTGCCAGACAACCGACTATCGAGTAGCCATCCCCAGCTTTCTTCTTGGTTTTTGAGTTGTTCAGGAAATTGAGACGTATTGTAGCCAAATGAGTCTACGTTGTGCACATAGGGAAGAAAGCTAATGGTGTCTGTATGTTCTATCCCTAAACTGCCATCAGCTTGGACATTAATAATCTTATGGGGGGCATCACCAGCGCCTAAGCGAGCGGCTTCAGTTACTTTCCCTGTTTTGGTTAAATCGTTTATTTCATCCCAATAGGTAAGCTTTTTCTTTTCGATAGGCTGAATAGCTTTCGAGCGCCACAAAACATTAATACTGTTTGACCACTGTTCATACAAATCAAAAGCACCAGGATTCATTGACGCTCTTTGCAGTACGGTTGCACTTCCACCAGGCTGAAATTGGATATTAATGCCTAAATCAGCCATTGCGTGTTGACGAATTTCTTCTTGTAGCGTGACATGGGTACCCATGACCCTTAACGTTGGTGTTGGCTTACCTATTGCAAAAGGCGCTACTCCGGCAGTGACGCCAGCGGTTACTCCCAGCGCAGCGGCTCCTTTAATAAAACTACGCCGAGGGCGAGAAGATAAACGTTGGCTGGGTGGCATTAGAACGATTCCAGTTGTTCTTTATAGTATTTTTATTCTGGCATCGATTTTAGATATTTACCAAGTTATTTGCCAATACGAGCGAAGCTTTAGACAAAAGAACGATAAAAATTAACGGATTCTGAGCGTTTAGGTTATGCCACTAACTGACTGAATTGAATTCTGTTTTATCTTGTCGTACCAAGCTAACCCGATTTCTCCCTTCTCGTTTAGCGCGGTACAGCGCTTCATCAGCTATGCTTACCATTTCTTTTGTTTCGCTGGGGTTTACCTCGCTTACATAATAAGCGCCAATGCTAATAGTTACGTCATAACCCTTTAAGGCAGGAAGCGAGCTTGAAATTAGCTCAACCCGCTTTCTGAGTCGCTCAAGAATGTCTATGGCTTCGTGGGAGCCGGGCAATACCATACAAAAAGCAAACTCTTCTCCACCAACACGGCCTATGCCATCTTCTTGACGAAAAAATTGTTTCATCGACTTTGCAACAGCCACTAGTACATCGTCACCAAACGCATGCCCGAAGGTATCATTGAGCTTTTTGAAATGGTCAACATCGGCAATGCCGATTAATAGAGAATAGCCGTGACGGTGAGCAAAATGCGTAGATTTATCTAATGCTTCTTCGAAGGCGCGCCTATTTGGAATGTCTGTGAGCGGGTCGAAATAGGCCAGTTTTTCAAGCTTCACGTTAACGTTGCGAAGATCTCTAGTGCGTTGGCTTACTAATTTCTCTAAATTTTCTCGAATATCTCTCAGTTCAGAATTGCGTGTATTAAGTTGCTCTGCATGAAATTTAACGGCGCTAACGTCTCGCTCGACCGAAGCAAAGTGTGTGACTTCACCAAATTGATTTTTAAGGGGGAATATGCTCATTTCAACCCAGTAAGGGGTACCTTTTTTTGTATAGTTGAGCAGTGTTTCGGTTACGGGCTTTTTCTCTGTAAGAGCGCTGTGAATACGGGTTGTCGCCTCCTTGTCTGTCAAAGAGCCTTGAAAAATCCTAGGCGTTTCTCCGATGAGCTCTTCTCGGGAATAACCCGTCAATTTACAAATAGCATCATTCACATAAATAATCTGCGGTGATAGGGGGCCATTAACAGATTCTGCCTCGGTCACGATAATCATATCTTGTGCACTTTGCACAATATCAAGAAACGAAAAGTCTGCAATTTTTTTTGTGATTTCAGTAAAGTAAACCACCACAAAACCAGTACCATTACTTTTCTCAGGATAGGCACTTACGCTTAACCAACACACTTCGCCAGTTGTATCATCAACTAAGCCTATAACTTCATCTGTAATGGATACATTTAACGAGATCACTTTACTAACTGGGTATTCATCTGGGTTTAGCCGGCGATTTTGCCTATCTATAAATTCCCATCCATCTATAGACTGGTGTCGGCGCTGCAATTCATCGAGAGACGTTTTAAAAACTTTTTGCGGCAGCAGGGTTCACATAAACAATTTGTGAGTCCCAAGAATGTATTACCACGCAAATACTGGCGTGTTCTAATAAATTTATCAGGTTTACATTTTCTATACTCATCGCCACATACCAACTAAAAAATTATATAACGATGTGGCTACTATCCCGTAACCACTTCAGTAAGTCATTATGGCAACTGAATAAGTTTCATAACGCTTATTTTTTGTTCTACGACTTTAGTATAGTAAAAAACGGATAAACCGCAGCGTTTCAATGGAAGTCTTTTTAGTGAAACGTAAGGTGTTAGTGTCGAATTACTCTACGCACCACTAGGGTAAAGGCGATGAATAGCAAACTGAAGATAGTCGTGCTACCGCCGTGCTCTTCTACCACTATGACAGTATCTTCGTAGATATACTCATGGTTGTCGCTTTCTAAACTTAAGTAAGTAAGGTCGGCATCATCATAGCCGTCAGAAAAAGCGACTAGTTGCTCGGAGTAGGCATCATATAGTTCGATGAGCACATCATAATCTGCCGCGGGGAAACCTGAAAGCAGCCGGCTTTCTACCACAAATGCGTCTGAAGAATCTTCACCATACAGCACAAATTCAGAGGTGACATGAATGGCTTCATACCGGTCGTTTCTACCTAAGTAAATAACCCCATATACAAGAGCACTGTCGTAAGCGGTATCTGCATCGAACTCGACAGTAAATTCAGAATAATACCCGTCATAATCAATATCAGTATCTAAAGACACCCAACTGTCATAAATCCAGTAATCGGACAATAGTACGGTTGATTGTGCTTCGGCATAGGATTTACTGGTGCCGCTAAAAAGACTTTCACGTTTCGCTTTTTTCTCAGCCAGCGAAGCAACCCCCAACGTGTCAGCTTTTGTAACGTTATTGTTTTTAGTATCATTAATAGCGCTGGTAGTGGCAGTCTTGGCTGTTGCATCAATTGCGGCCTGAGTAGATGCTTCAGTAGGGGAGTAAATAGCGCCGTAGCGATATTCTGTTGATTCAACAGACACCGGGTCACTTGATAGCGTTTGTTCCGCGTATGAAGTGTTAATCAACGAACAAGGTAATAGGGCTAGTAGGCAGAGCTTTGCTAGGGGTTGAATGGGTGATTTCATTGTTAACATCCTTTCTAATCAAAATGACAGGTGCCATTGTTGATTAAATAAGATGAACAAAAACTGAAGCCACCCTTAATGTAGTGTTTAGTAAAGGGAGTAGACTGCGAGGTTTAGTCTTCTAGGTAATCGTCTTCGTACTCATCTTCGTCATCGCCGCGGGGCATGAAATACGTTCCCCAGCCGTCGTATTGAACGTCTTGTTTGTCAGCAATTTTAAGTAAAGCATCGGAATCAGCATTGAGTTTTTCAAGGTTTAACTCTCGCTCAACGATAGCATCGAAACAAAAAATTGTGCCGCCATCATCAAGCATTAACTCTTCTGCGTCCGTCACTTCAAAACCGGCTTTGAATGTATCAACCGCCGCTTTTTCTAGCTTGTCGAAGTCGTTACTCGCAAAGTGATGCTCAATGGTGTATTCCGCATCGGCCTGACTACCGTCTTCTAATAGCGCTTCTATGGTTTCCTCGTTGAAGGAATACCATTCTTCTCTTTCATCAAACTGACTCATAAAGCATAACCTCAATCATTTTTCGCAAGTTTACCTGCTTTTTTCCATTTCAGCGACTTCAGCATTCAACTCAGTTATCTTGTTTTTCATCTGGTCGTTGAAATACTGCATCCAGGCTTTAAGTGGCTTGTCGTCGGTAAGGGCTTCAGGTGCACTAATATCGATAAGTACTACACCATTGTCCCATCGGTTCCACTTTACTTTATTGTGTAGATTACTGGCAGTCACCATAACAATGGGTTCATTAGTGGTTTTCGCCAGCCTAAATGCGCCTTGTTTGAAAGGCAATAAGCCCCGTCCATAGCTTCTTGTTCCTTCAGGGAAGAACCATACTGAGGTACGCTTTTTGGCGATGCGGTTGGCTGCTATATCTAAGGTATTTCTAGCTTTGCCTGAATTTTTACGATCGATGAGAATATTGCCTGATAGCCAATAAATTTGACCGAAAATGGGGATCCATTTAAGGCTTTTCTTTCCAATAGTAACAACGCCGGGTAATGCGGCTTTACAAATAGTCATTACGTCGTAGCTATTTTGATGATTCGCAATAAATACGTAGGGCTCTTTTATGTCTACCGCTGAATCTTTTCGCACAATCACCTTTAAACCCATTACGTAAGACATTAACGAATAAAGTTTACCCGCCGTATGTACGTTATCTTTGTGAAAAGGACGAAAAATGCATACCGCCAAAAGGGCTATATTGACGAGTAAAAAGGTGAGTAACAGCGCGGGAACGCGTAGTAGAGCTATCAAAGTGACTCCTGAATATAAATGACGCGCGAAGTATAAAGTAAGTTTCAGCGTACACTTGTCCGATGAGTTATTATAGATGCTTTAGCGGTTCTGTTGCCATGGTATCGCAAGAAATACGTTCAAATTAGGCAAGTTAATCTAAAATACTTAACTTTAGTATGAGGTAACTTGGTCGATAGCATCTTACAATAAGAGAAAGTGAAACCTTATCCTCACCAACCCGGTATCCATAATGCAGACATTTGTACCTGACGACCTCGAAGAAGATATTCTTTGTGACTTAATGGAAGAAATTAATGAGCTTTACGAATCGAGTGAGCAGACATTAATAGAATTAGAGCTTCGTCCAGAAGACAATGAACTGCAACGTGCGTTGTTCCGATCAATTCATACTATTAAAGGCGACCTTGGGTTAGTGAATTTCTCACCCATGATCCCCTTGCTTCAGCATGTAGAAGACTTACTCGATTACTTACGTAAAGGACAGGTGTCGTATACCAGCAACATGAGTGACTTGGTGTTACTTACCATGGATAGGGTTAAGGCATTTGTAGAAGCTGTTATGGCTGAAGGAAAAGCCGAATATGACGATACCTTGCACCAACAGTTGGTCATGGCGATAAGCCGAATTACACCGGATAATGGCGATGAACATGAGAAACGTCTTACCGAGGCTGTATTATTACTCAACCCCGCCTTAGACGTAATAACCGACGACAGTAACCCTGAAAATATTCAAATAAAACCGCCTACGCTGGCAACGTCGGGTATACCCAAAGACATGAGTAATGAAAAGAAATTGGATGTTCTTTTCTTTCGTGATCTTATGCAAACCATCGAGAAGCGCTCGAAATTTTGGGTAGGCAGAGGGGATAGGGTTGCTAAGTTAGCGTTGTATATTAATAGTACCGCAGGCAAACCTATTGATGAATCTCAGCTAGCCGTAGCCAGTTATGTACATGATTTCGGTATGGCATTTATGCCACTAAAGCTTTTGCATAAAAGCGAGGCGTTAACCGATATAGAATTCAACTTAATGCGTTCCCATGTGTATAAAAGCTCCCGCTTGCTTGAACACTTAGACCAATGGGATTTGGCCCGTAAAATAGTGATGCAGCACCATGAGCGTACTGATGGCACCGGTTACCCATTAGGCCTTAAAGAAGATGATATTTGTGATGGGGCCAAGTTACTTGCCATTGTTGATACTTATGATGCGATGACACATTCTCGTGCCCACAATGATGAAAAACAACTATCTAAGAAAGAGGCAGTTATTGAAATTAACCGCAGTGCTAAAGGGCAATTTAGCATGCAGTGGGTAAGGTTGTTCAACCAGGCGATGACAAGTTTGTTGAAAAAAGGCGGCTAGCCTCCGATTAGTAACGAACCTATTTCTTGTTTTCAACAAGCATAGAAAAGCCCGCTATTTCACAATGAATAAAGCGGGCTTTTGTGTATTAGCAGGCCTTACAAGCTAGCGCAAACTACGTAATACCTAGCTCTTTTAGTTTACGAGTAAGGGTATTACGGCCCCAACCTAAACGCTTAGCGGCATCTTGCTTATGGCCATGAGTATGCTGAAGGGCACGTTCCAACATAATTTTTTCAAACGTAAGCATGGCGTCATTAAGAATATTGTATCTGCCATCGCGAAGTTGTTTGTCGGTCCAACGGGCGAGTAAGTCTGGCCAATCTCCCGCTTCGGCGGCGGGCTTTTCGATGCTGTTGTCTGAGTGGATTTCAGGCGGTAAGTCACTCGGTAACACTTCTTGTCCGCTAGCCATCACGGTTAACCAACGGCATACGTTTTCGAGTTGTCTTACGTTACCTGGCCAAGGAAGCTGAGCCATTAACTTTTCAGCATCTTTGCTTAAACTTTTTGCTTCTACATCTAACTCTTTCGCTGCTCGGCGTAAGAAGTGACGGGCTAATAAATGAATATCTTCACGGCGTTCAGATAAAGACGGTAGATGCACACGAATAACATTTAACCGGTGAAATAAATCCTCACGAAACTTTCCGTCAGCCACACGCTTTTCTAAGTTTTGGTGGGTGGCAGCAATAATTCGTACGTCTACTGCCACAGATTGATGGCCGCCCACACGGTAAAATTGTCCATCGGCTAAAACCCGAAGAAGTCGAGTTTGCACATCTAAAGGCATGTCACCTATTTCATCAAGAAAAAGGGTGCCGCCGTCAGCTTGTTCAAAGCGCCCTTGGCGCGCATTTTGGGCACCTGTAAACGCGCCTTTTTCATGGCCAAATAACTCAGACTCTACCAAGTCGGCTGGAATAGCGGCCATATTAAGTGCGATAAAAGGTTTACTAGAGCGCGGGCTATGGCGATGTAAGGCGTGGGCAACCAGCTCTTTACCAGTACCTGACTGGCCATTAATTAATACACTAATTGAAGAACGAGATAATCGGCCGATTGCACGGAAAACTTCCTGCATCGCGGGTGCTTCTCCGATAATTTCGGTTTCCGGATCGTCTTGAGGGGCTTGCTGCGTTTTCGACTGCTCTCTTGCATGGGCTAACGCACGTTGAGTCAGCGTGACCGCTTCATCGATATCAAAGGGTTTAGGTAGATATTCAAATGCCCCTTTTTGATAGGCGTTTACCGCGCTGTCTAAATCGGAATGTGCTGTCATGATGATTACCGGCATCATGGGGTGCGTAGCATGAACTTCATTAAGCAATGTCATGCCGTCCATCTGCGGCATTTTAATATCAGAGATAATCACTTCTGGCGCTTGACCGCTTTGTAATTGAAGGAGTAAATCTTGCGGGTTTTCAAAACACAAGCATCCAATGCTTGCTGTTTGTAAGGCCTTTTGAAGCACCCAACGAATAGAACTATCGTCATCGACAATCCATACTGACTCATTCTTCATTGCCTGTCTCCTTGCGGTCTATCGGAATATAAATTACGAATTCAGTGTGCCCAGGGTGGCTTTCTACATCTATTTTTCCGCCGTGATGGTTTATCAATGTTTGCGATATCGATAACCCTAAGCCGGAACCATTTTGCTTACTGCTCACCATGGGGTAAAAAAGCGTGTCTTTTATTTCTGAGGGAATGCCTGGGCCATTGTCTATCACTTTTATTTTAGCGATTAGGGCATGGCGGTTTCCCTGAATAGTCATCTGTCGCTCAATACGCGTTACCAAGCGAATTTGAGGGTCAGGCGTTTCACTTTCGGTTAACGCCTGAATACTATTTCTGACAATATTTAAAACAGCTTGCTGAATCATATCAGCGTCAATCATCAGAGGTGGAATACTAGGGTCGTAATCCCGAATGATGGTGATAGGGGTTTCTGAGTCAACTCGCATCAGGCTTCGCACTTGCTCCAATGCTTGATGCACATTGCTCCAATTAAACCGAGGCAGTGAATTTGGTCCAAGCAAACGGTCGACTAGATTTCTAAGTCGATCAGATTGCTCAATGATCATCTGAGTAAATTCTTTATGCTCTTCGCTCAATTCTTTTTCAAGTAATTGCGCCGCCCCGCGAATGCCCCCTAATGGGTTTTTAATTTCATGAGCTAACCCACGGACAAGTTCGCGAGCTGCATAATGTTGTGCGTTTTGTAAATTTTCACGGGATATTCGCTTTTGCTGATCTATTTTTTTTACTTCAAATAGTAGCCTAGCCCCTTCTTCTAACTGCAAGTTCGTTACGGTTAAATCAACCATGACATTGCGATTATCTCTAAAACAAAGGCGAATTTCGTTTTCGGTAAAGTCTTCTCCGTGCCTTAGTGCTGCGCGTAAACGAGTGGTGTCGATATTTCCAGGCAGGAAAAAGTCATCAAGTCGATGACCGCATAGTTGCTTTCTGCCAGTTTCAAACAGGGCTTCTCCTGCGTGGTTGGCGTAAACAATATTTAATCTATTGTCTACCATCACAAGCGCAGTATTCAGGCTGTTCAAAAATTGTTGCGTGTCTAACTCGGTAGATTGCATCCGAGCTTATCTCCTCTGCACTATATGGGTGCATTGTAACGTATCGGTAAAAATTGTAGGCACAGAATTGGTGTTACTTTTTTTCTGTTCCCCGCTATGGTGCGGGCTTTGCGCTACTTTCGAACGTTAGTTGCTATTTATTAACGCTGATGCTTGATGTAGAAACAGCGTTTGTAGTGCAGAGGATGCAAGAGTCTTGCCCTTATTATCTGTTAGCTCAACCTTATACTGATGTTCGCCCCGATTTATACCATTTAAGGTAAATACGCCTGTTGTATTGCTCTGCAATAGGGCGCCATCAAAAATTAACTGATAGCGGGGCGCCTTCACTGAAGTCGGCTGGTTCGCTCGTATGGTGAAGTTTCCGGCGTTGTTTCGAAGAGTAGCCTCAGGGGCAGGAGAGGCTATAACCACCTTATAGGCAACCTCCTTGGATTTAGTTGTTTGAGCGAAAACGGGTTTCGGTGTTGAGGGGCTAGACACTACATTCTGTGTTTTCGCTTCAAACTCAACAGGGTCGCTTTTTGGTGAAGGGTTATCGGTATAAAGGATAGTGCCATCGGCTTGCTTCACTTTATAAACAGGAGAGCTTGAGGTAGTAGACTCATCAGGGTCGTTTGATGTGCTTTGCCCATGGCTTTCACTGGGGAGTAACACCATCACCGTAAGCAACGCAATGTAGGGATAAATAGTCAATAGGAAGACCCACTCATAGTTTCTTACTTATATAGTAGAAAAGCTTTGGCATAAAAAAAAGCCCGCATAAGCGGGCTTTTGTATAAATAAGCACTTAAGCGTTAATTAAACGCTGTAGTACATGTCGAACTCAACTGGGTGAGTTGTCATGGCAAGCGTAGTTACTTCTTCAGACTTAAGATCGATGTATGCATCAATCATGTCGTCAGTCATAACGCCACCCGCTTTAAGGAACTCACGGTCGTTATCCAATGCTTCTAGTGCCATTTCTAGCGAGCTAGCAACGGTTGGAATTTCTGCCGCTTCTTCTGGTGGTAAGTCGTACAAGTCTTTATCCATAGAATCGCCAGGATGGATCTTGTTCTTAATACCGTCAAGGCCAGCCATAAGCATTGCTGAGAAAGCAAGGTATGGGTTAGCTGTTGGGTCAGGGAAACGTACTTCGATACGACGCGCTTTATCGCTAGTTACGTATGGAATACGGATAGATGCAGAACGGTTACGTGCAGAGTATGCAAGCATTACCGGTGCTTCAAATCCTGGAACCAAACGCTTGTAAGAGTTGGTTGATGCGTTTGCAAAAGCGTTGATTGCACGAGCGTGTTTAATAATACCGCCAATGTAGAAAAGCGCTTCTTCAGACAGACCAGCATACTTATCACCCGCAAAGATGTTTACGCCATCTTTAGCGATTGATTGGTGACAGTGCATACCAGAACCGTTATCACCTACAAGAGGCTTAGGCATGAACGTAGCAGTTTGGCCATAAGCGTGAGCTACATTATGTACTACATACTTATAAACTTGGATTTCATCTGCTTTCGTTACTAGTGTGTTGAATTCGCAAGCGATTTCGTTTTGACCAGCAGTAGCCACTTCATGGTGATGCGCTTCAATAACTAAGCCCATTTCTTCCATTACTAAGCACATTGCTGCACGAATGTCGTGCGCTGAATCTACTGGAGGAACTGGGAAGTAACCGCCTTTAACACCAGGACGGTGACCCATGTTTCCGCCTTCAAAATCAGCGCCTGAGTTCCATTTTGCTTCAGCAGCATCAATCTTGTAGAAAGAGCCAGCCATGTCTGTGTGGAATTTAACATCGTCAAAAAGGAAGAATTCTGGCTCTGGACCGAAGAATACTGTGTCGCCGATGCCGGTAGATTTTAGGTATTCTTCTGCACGGCGCGCAACTGAACGTGGATCACGCTCGTAACCTTCCATTGTAGAAGGCTCTAGGATGTCACAACGAATATTAACTTGAGTCTCTTCTGCGAATGGGTCAACTACCGCACTCGTAGGATCAGGCATAAGTACCATGTCTGATTCATTAATGCCTTTCCAGCCTGCAATTGAAGAACCATCGAACATTTTACCTTCTTCAAATGTCTCTTCGTCTACCGTAGCAGCAGGAATCGATACGTGTTGTTCCTTGCCCTTAGTATCAGTAAAACGCAAATCAACAAATTTCGCTTCACTTTCTTTAATCAGCTCTAATGCCTTTTCTACTGACATCGTGTCCTCCAGGTTTAATGTAAAAATGCGGAATGATCAGCTTCATCCCAACAGTGGAAAAACTAAAAGCGATTTTCATGCCATCTATCGTGGTTCCAATTTTGCTGGCTTAGCAGCAAGAGGATAACTGAATGATTAATGGCGTTGCACATAAATGGTGCTTAATCGCTATATTTTGGTGCAAATTAAACTTAAGTAGCCGTTAGCTAGCCTAGAGTAACTCGTCGTCACTTACCACCGAAAACAGGGTTCAAAAGTAATAAATTCGTTAATCAAAGACTATAATAGTGAAAAACATGCCCCCCTTTTAAAAAAAGGTGCGCAAACGCCGTGGTTTTTCTGTACAATCCGCGCAAAATTTACTATCTGCATTTTTTGCAACAAATCTAATGCATGCTTAACATCATGTAATGATTTACACAGGCTCCCTAGATGAATACCACTGATATTAATAAATTACGTAACATTGCTATTATTGCTCACGTTGACCACGGTAAAACAACTTTGGTTGATAAACTGTTACAACAGTCAGGCACTCTTGAAACTCGCGGTGAGCAAGAAGAGCGCGTGATGGACTCGAATGACATCGAGAAAGAACGCGGCATCACAATCTTAGCGAAAAACACTGCTATAAACTGGAACGACTACCGTATCAACATCGTAGATACTCCAGGACACGCCGATTTCGGTGGTGAAGTAGAGCGTGTAATGTCAATGGCCGATTCAGTGTTGCTTCTAGTAGACGCGCAAGAAGGTCCAATGCCTCAAACGCGTTTCGTAACACAAAAAGCATTTGCTCAAGGCTTAAAGCCAATTGTTGTTATCAACAAAATTGATAAGCCAGGCGCACGTCCTGATTGGGTTATGGATCAAGTATTTGATTTGTTCGACAACCTTGGTGCAACTGACGATCAACTAGACTTCCAAGTTGTATATGCTTCTGCACTGAATGGTTGGGCTTCACTAGATGCCGACGAACCAGCTGAAGACATGAACGCGTTGTTCCAAACGATTGTTGACCAAGTATCTCCTCCAGACGCAGATGCTTCTGGTGCATTCCAAATGCAGATTTCTCAACTTGATTACAACTCATATGTTGGTGTAATCGGTGTTGGTCGTATTAAGCGCGGTACTGTTAAACCAAACCAACAAGTAACTGTTGTTACCGCTGAAGGTGAGAAGCGTAACGGTAAAGTTGGCTTAGTATATGGTTACCTTGGTCTAGCACGTCATGAAGTTGAAGGTGCAAGTGCTGGCGATATCATTGCAATCACAGGTTTAGGTTCGCTTAAAATCTCTGACACTATTTGTGATGTTAACCAAGTAGAAGCGATGACGCCGTTATCTGTTGATGAACCAACAGTGACCATGACTTTCCAAGTAAACACGTCACCGTTTTCTGGTAAAGAAGGTAAGTATGTTACTTCACGTAACATCCTAGAGCGTTTGAACGACGAACTAGTACATAACGTTGCACTTCGTGTTGAAGAAACACCAGATCCGGATAAATTCCGCGTATCAGGTCGTGGTGAACTTCACTTGGGTATCCTTATTGAAAACATGCGTCGTGAAGGCTATGAGCTAGCGGTATCACGTCCAGAAGTTATTCTTAAAGAAGAAGATGGCCAAACACAAGAACCGTTTGAAACACTAACGGTAGACTGTGAAGAAGCGCATCAGGGCTCTATCATGGAACAACTTGGTCTGCGTAAAGCTGAAATGACCAACATGTCTCCAGATGGTAAAGGCCGTGTACGTATCGACTTTGTTATTCCTAGCCGTGGATTGATTGGTTTCCAAACTGAATTCATGACGATGACGTCTGGTTCTGGTTTGCTTTATCATACGTTTGATCACTACGGCCCGTACAAAGGCGGTATCATTGGTAAGCGTAAGAACGGTGTTCTTATTGCTAACGCTAACGGTAAAGCCCTAACTAACGCCTTGTTTAACCTTCAAGAGCGTGGTCGTTTGTTTATCGGTCACGGTGTAGAAGTTTACGAAGGTATGGTTATCGGTATTCACAGCCGCGATAACGACCTAACTGTTAATGCCCTTAAAGGTAAGCAGTTAACCAACGTTCGTGCATCTGGTACTGATGAAGCGCAAACTTTGGTTCCGCCTATCAAGATGTCTCTTGAGCAAGCGCTTGAGTTCATCGATGAAGACGAACTAGTTGAAGTTACGCCAGTATCTATTCGTATTCGTAAGAAGTTACTTACTGAAAACGAACGTAAGCGTTCTTCACGCGAGAAAAAGTAATCAACTCTGCTTTGACAACTTAATTAGTTTTCAAATGCTTTAAGATGATTCAAAAACGCCAGCTTTCAAGCTGGCGTTTTTTTTGCTGAAGTATTTTGTGAAAACTTTTTGTGAAAACTTTTTGCGAAAACTTTTTGCCAAAATGTCGACGAAAGATGAGTTGGCAACATCCAATTTGGCCTCTATTATCAAGTTAATGAAATTAAAAAGGCAAAGCCCGTGTTCTCTGTAGCAGTTATTGAAGACGATGTTATTACGCTCGATCTTATTACCGATGCATTAGAAACCCGTTTATCGGCGACGGTTTACCCGTTTAGCCGAAGTAAAATTGCCCGTGAATTCTTACTCCAACAAACGCCAGATACACTGCAGCTTATTATCAGCGACCAAGTCATGAAAGAATTCGATGGGTTAAGTCTGTTGAAAGCATGCCGCTCTGCGAATTTATCCGTTCCCTTTTTACTTATTACTGGCGATCCTAATAAAGAACTCGTTATGGAAGCGCGCAAGTTAGGCGTGTCAGGGTTTTTGGCAAAACCTTTGGAAATGGACGCCTTGGCCGCAAAGGCGAAATCTGTTGTGCAAGCAAAAACGAAAACTCGCGTTAGCTAATAGCGAACTACTCGCCAGCAAATGTATTAGCAAACAAATAAAAAAGTCCTAAATGGTCTAAGCAGCGCTAGTTTATATGCTCACGAATTATTACACTGGTGCCTATAATGTAATGGCAACAGGATGTACGTGTGACGATTAATTTTGACCAAACCCCACCTCGTAAAGATACCTATTCGTTTAAATGGCAAAAATACAAAGGTAAGGACATTATTCCTGCTTGGGTTGCCGATACTGAATTTCGTTGCGCACAGCCTATTTTAGATGCAATTTCAGCACAAGTTGAGCACGGCAATTTAGGTTATGTACTACCTAGTCAGCATCAAGGCGCTATTAATGCAATTCAGCGCTGGTTGAAAGACAAGCATGACTGGGATGTAAAGTCAGAATGGATTGTATGGACGCCCGGCGTAGTGCCTGCGTTCAACGTAGCCTGTAAAGCTTATTGTGAGCCAGGCGATAAGGTGCTTATTCAAACGCCTAATTACCCACCATTGCTCGCGGCGCCTAAATTAAATGAATTAGAGCGCGTCGATATTGGCACTGTGATTGACCCTGAATCGGAAGGGAAGCGTTATACGTTGGATTTCGAAGCACTAGAAGCCAATGCCGCCGACCCCAAATGTAAGTTATTCATTCTTTGTAATCCGATGAACCCAGTTGGCTCAGTATTAACCAAAGCAGAGCTAGATAGGGTTGCTGATATTTGTAACGCCAATAATGTGCGTTTATGTTCTGATGAAATCCATTGTGATTTAATTTTAGAGCCTGGAGTGAAGCATATTCCTGCTGGTCGTGAGGCTAACTTAGCCAACAACAGCGTTACCCTAATGGCTGCTAGCAAAACCTTTAACGTTGCGGGTTTAGGTACCTCTTTTGCGATTATTCCAGACCCCAAACTCCGGCAGCAATTTACCAGCGCGGCCGCGGGCATCATGCCTTGGGTTACCGTGTTGGGATTAGCCGCTACCGAAGCCGCGTTTACTTTGTGTGACGAATGGCACAGCGCTCAAATTGATTACTTGCGCGCTAACCGTGATGCCGTGTATGAAACGATAAACGGTATCGATGGGTTATCAATGTTGAAACCTGATGCTACCTTTTTAGCATGGGTAGACGCGAGCGGTTTAGGCGTAGAAAACGTACAAACATGGGCAGAAGAAAAAGGCGTAGGCCCTTCACCTGGCGCAGATTTTCATAAAGCTGATCATTTCAGAATTAATTTCGGTTGTAGTCAGTCGATGCTCAATGATGTGCTACAACGTTTAGCCAAGTAGCGGTCAAGTTAGCCACGCACTACGCGCTAACCATTAATTAAGCGCTAGCCTATAAAAAGCCCGTTTGCTTCACGTTCACGGGCTTTTTTGTGGCTGAAATTAGCGAATTAGACGAATAGGCTAGTCAATTTATAAAGACCCAACCCTACCACAACAGATACCACTATAACGCCTGCAAGATTGCTCCATAGGGTGTTTTTGAATTTACCAAGTGCCTTGCTTTTATTCATCACTACTAATAAAAAGATAGCGATAATAGGCAGTAATAAGCCGTTGGTAGCTTGAGCAAATAAGATAGCGGGTAGGGGTTTAAAACCGAGTGCAGCAACGGCAACGCCGCATACAATTATTGTCAGCCACACCGCCCGAAATCCTTTGCTTTTCATGTCGTCAGACAGTCCAAGCGCTCCACAAACCGCATATGCAGCAGCAAGCGGTGCGGTGATGGCACTGGTTAGCCCTGCCGCAAACAAGCCTAATGCAAAAAACCATTGAGCTTTGTCACCTAAGACAGGCTTTAACTGCTCACCCATGTTTCCGGCGTCCATGGTGGCAGCTTGGTTGAAAAAGGCCATCATGGCCGTGGCCATCACCACAAGAGTAATTAAGCCACCCATACTAATGGCCGTTGCCGATTGTTTTCTGCACGCTTTAATCGCATCGCTTTTATCAGAATTTATATTGTCCGTGCTTGGCGATGACTTCGCCACAAGACTCGCATGAAGGAATAAGTTGTAAGGCACAATAGTGGTGCCTATCAACGCAAGTATGGTGGTAATAGAATCGGCGGCTAAATGCGGCTGCAGTAGCTGGCTAAACATTAATGATATATCGGGTTTAGCGACAATAAGGGTAATGAAAAACACGCCAGCCATAATAAACACGAGATACACCAGTACGTTTTCTATCCATGAATAGCTGCCAGTCCAAAGTAGCGCAATGGCAAGTACCCCAAGAATAAGCGCCCAGGTGCCTGTGCCAATTTCCCAAAAAGCATCCAGACCTATAGCGGCGCCGGTAAGATTGCCTGATTCATAAGCAGCGTTTCCAATGCCAATTGCGCTAACAATTAACGCAATGAAAAGCATTTTCAGCCAGGGTGTAGACACCATGTCTTTCATGGCTGATGCCAAGCCTTTGCCCGTTGCGACCCCTAAGCGAGCAGCCATATCTTGTAATACGATGGTGGCAAAAATTGAAAACAGTAATGCCCATACCAAATGAAAACCGAAGTTAGCGCCTGCTAGACTTGCTGTTGTTACTGTACCTGGGCCAATAAAGGCAGCCGCGATAATATATCCTGATTTATCTTTTGCCATTGCAGTCACTCTTAGTTTAGTTTTGCTATCATGACAACAGGTTAGGTATTGCGCAACCACGCAAACTAATTCTATTGCTACTCGCTCACTATGTTGTTGTGCTTTGAATATAATGGTTAAAACAGGTTTTAACCCAACATAAAAATGGGCGCGAAGGGTACAGGTTATAAATAGGTCATTTCAACCGCTAGTAGGAATTTTTAATGTCAGAAACGGCGCGTCCCATCGATATTCTTTTGCCTGTGTTTGAAAAGGGCAAGTTAACGCATGTATTACCTAGCGCCTACAAAGCCGACGGTATGATATTCGCTGTTGCAGCATCACCAGAAATACCCATGCCAGAGCAGTGGATGCCATGGTTGATACAGAGCTCTTCAAGTGCACTGGTAGACAAAGATGTAGATGCACTAGCGGATGTGCTGATGAATAACTTAAGGGCTCACCTGCAGTGTATGACCGACGAGAAGCCCTTAATGCCATCACGCTGCGTGTATTCAGAGGGGGATGCTAGTGTTGAACCCGCTTCTGCAATACCCGCAGAATTAGCTCAATGGCTTGAAGGATTACTTTATGTGCACCAGCAACTTGAGGATGTCTGGCAACAAGCCTGGGAAAAGTTAAGTGCAAAAGATGCAATGCGTGAAGATATCAATAACTCAGATACCCCAGAGAAACGGCTGTCTCGTTGCTTAAAGTTATTTACTACCCTAGCGAATGTTGAGCTGGCTTTACAGTATCGTAACCGTAGCCAGGCGCAACAGCTTAAAGACAACTTACCCTTATTGTGGAAACAACTCCCAGCAATGATTCAAGATTATATTGATCTGGCTGGCGAACTGAGCGCAGCATTACCTAACCAATTTGAAACCTTTACGAAAACTTCTTAACGAGCTTTCTGGCGCTGCAGGTGTTTGCGCTGAGAAAGCGTATTACGCAATGACTTCATGTAAGCGTCTAACTCTGCTTTAGCGTTGTCGTAAGCATTAGTTAACTCACTAGAGTTAGGTTGGCGCATCAGCGCTTTAAACGCTAAATCAGTTTGCGACAACAAATCTTTTAAGTGCTGGTTACTATCATCCATGTAGTTTCCTTTAGGTTATTTAACGGTTATTCCATAACATCAGTACGTGGTAACACGGCCTGTTGAATTTATAGCGGTTTTACTACTGCTAAACAAACAATAGCCAATATAAGCAGTACCGGAGCTTCATTAATAATGCGGTAAAATTTGGCACTGTGACGATTTTCATCACGGGAGAATTGTTTTACTAGCTTAAACAAATAGAAGTGATAGCTGTAAAGCGCAAGCAAAAGCATGAATTTAATGTGCAGCCAACCTGACATTTTAAACCACGTACTTCCATAGCTCACAATAAGTGCAACACCAAACGCTAAGGTTAAAAAAGCGAAAGGGGTGACAAAAAACCACAGCCTTCTCTCCATCACTTTAAACTGATCTTTCACTTCTTGCGATGTAGCTTCAGCATGGTAAACAAACAACCGAGGAAGATAAAAAATTCCGGCCATCCACGCAAGCATGAAAAAAATATGAAGTGCTTTAAACCATAAAATGTACATTGTTAATACTGTGCCTTTTGTAAAAAGCTTTGCAAAATATTCCAGGTAATAACGCCAATGATGTCGTTGAGTTCCTGATCGTAAATATAGACCGCGCCAGAACGCGTATTTTTAAGATGCTCGTATACTTCATGAAGCGTGCTTTGAGCATTCAAGCCTTCCATCTCGTGATAACTGAGCGCATTCGCATCGTGTTCTAAGCTCACATTATATTGGACCAGACGATACTGCACATCTATTTCAAATTTTGATTGTTGAATTACGATCTTTGTTGGGTTTTTCGATAAATAGTCTTCCAATGCCTTATCTGGCGCGTCATGAAAAAGTTTATAATCTTTGCTTAATGCTGCCAGTACACCCGTTTTTTCGAGCGCTTCGCGTATGGAAGAAATGGCATAGGGTAGGTTTTGATAATCTAATTGGCGAATAAAAATCGACCGATTGCCGAAAAATTGTGTTGATGTCACATAAGCAGGCACGATGACCAACATGGCGGGCAAAATAATTTCAGGGCTGTACGATAACTCCATTACCGCCGACAAGGCAGCTAAGGGGGCGTGAAGCACGGCAGTTAGCATGCCAGCAATACCTAATAGGGCAAAGCTGTTAGTAAATTCAGGCACGTCGATAAAGTACGACAAGGGCACCAACAGTACCGCACCAGCAAGCATGCCGATAACCATTACAGGCCCAATAATTCCGCCGGGAATACCTAGCCCAATAGCAAATACAGCCAGAACGACTTTACTCACTAAAATAGCACACAGTAAAAGGGTTTCTGGGTTGCTGGCAAACAGCGTTTCGACATCAATAAAGTTGGCCCCTAATGCCTCGGGCAACAACATACCCACTGTACCTGTTATTAACGCCGCCAGCATAAGTCGCCATACCATAGGGACAGGTCTAAACCAGGTCATTACCCGCATAAGTTGGTTGTTAAATAATGTAGCCAGCATACCGAGTAAAACGCCAAGTAAAACAAGGTATAGGTACATCCACTGACTAAATGCGGTAAAAGACAAAAACGACAGTTCGTTTACTTGCCCAAATACGATACGGGTTAACACCGAGCCACACGCAGCGGCAAGCATAACGGGTACAAATATATGAATTTTATATTCCCGCAGTACCACTTCCATAACGAAGATAACCGCGGCAAACGGGGTATTAAATGACGCGGATATGCCCGCAGCAATACCACAACCCGCCAAAATACGAATGCTGTTGTAGGGAAGTCGTAGCCATTGGCCTAAGAAGCTACTGGCCGATGCACCTAGGTGAACACAGGGGCCTTCGCGGCCTACCACGAAGCCGCCGGCTAACGCCAACATACCGCCGAAAAACTGATTAATAGTGGTGCGAAAGGGAATATGGCCGTAGTAATATTTTACGCGGTGGATAACAAAGGGAATACCCATTCGATAGTGCTTAAAACCAGTAATATAGGCAATAAGCAAAATACACAGCACGCTAAGTAAGGGCATGAGAAACCAAACGGGCCACTCATCATTGAACCACTCTCGAAGTGCACCGAAACCTGATGCTTGAAGCCACTCTACACAAAGGCGGAACATGATGATCAGCGATGCAGCACTTACGCCGCCCACAATACCCAAGAGGCAAAGTTGTATAGACGTCCTCGGGTGAGCCACTTCTTGTCGTAAAGCCTGCAAACGCATGTTGTGATACAGTAGAGAAATCGTAGATATAAGCAGCTTACCACAAACACTTGAAATTCATAATGTTAAGAATTTTAATGTATCTGGCTCGAGAAAATTAAGAACCATAACTATTCATGACAACTGATAAATTGAAACAACTCCTCGGTGATTATAAGTGGTCATTGCTTGTCGCTGCTTTGCTACTCATTATGATAGCGTTTGGCTACAAGCTAGCGCGAATAGCGGATGAGGGTGATAGCCTGAAGGTAGCTGCTCAAGACAAAACCATTGCGTTATTAGTCAGTGAAAATAACCAATATGTGACTCAGGTTAACCAATTGGAAGTCGCATTACAGTTAACAGAATTGGAAAAAAAATCGATTGCCGAGCAACTTAATAACGTTCAAGCCGAACAGGCTGAGCTTCAGCAGCAACTCGCTTTTTACCAACGAATTATGGCACCTGAAACCACCCAAGATGGTTTTATCATTGAAGGGGTAGAGGTTGCCTTACTGCCAGAACCTAATCAGTTTCAAATGCGTTTTGTAGTACTACAGCAGCGACAAAACAAAGCAGTAGTTAAGGGCAAACTCGCTGTCACCTTATCAGGTGAGCGGGATGGGAAGGAATATACGGTAACGATTGGTGAACCTGGTTTTATTCCGCAAGACATTGAATACAGGTTTAAGTATTTTCAAGCCATTAATACAAGCTTTACGCTACCCGATGGTTTTCAACCGACATCAATTACCCTTACTACCACCGTATATCAGTATAATTCTCGGCGTGGAGACTTAGCTAAAACGGTAACGTGGGAAGACGCATTAAACAGTGGCAATACATTAGAAGATACGCAGTAGCGCTTCGACGATAAGTACAATGCAAACCCATAGTGCCGAGCGAAGAAGCTCATTCTCAAGTGGGAACCGTTAGTGTTTCAAAGCTACTAGCCTCACTGATATCGCTATCTTTCGAATAGAAAATAATACCCATAGCCCACCGTTATGGCAGGAATAGCAGAGTAGACAGTGGCTAGAATGGCCGCTTTAGGTGATAGGGCTATGGCGGGAAACAAGGCATCACCATCGTTACTAATAGCATTACCAAGTTGAGCAGAAAAAGGCACTGCACCATTCAAATACAGACTGGTCACTAATATTTGTGGACCACACCCAGGTATAAACCCCACCAAAATTGCCAAGCCTACAACGCTTGCGCCCATAGAGGTTAAGGTGGCACCTATATCGAGTCCAAACCACAGTATCGCTAATTCAAATAATAAGAAAGCAACGACAACCCAAGCTAATACAAATTGGGTATCTAGCGCGGCTTTACTCTGCCAGCGTGGCGGAGGCGTAATAGCATCTTCTTTAGTTAGCGAAGCATAACCTGCACTGCCGCCGTTTAACGACCACAGTGTAATTGCCGACAGGCATAATACGGCACCAATAAGTTGCAATGTAGGTTCTGTTACCCCCAGATATTCATGAACGGGCGATTGGAACGACAAGCCTAGGGCGATAGCAAGTGATGGTAATGCGACAACCAGCCAAAAGTAAGTAGAAAGCTTATCAATGGAAGAGGAGACAGTGGTAGCGGATGGCTCACTATCATCAACTCTATCATCGGTATTGTCGTCAGCACTGCCAAGTGTAGTAGTCGAGGAAGGCGGTTGGTAATTGTGGAAACGGTTTACAATAACGCCGGTAAGGGTACCCACTACCATGCCAACACCCATTACGGTTAAGCCGTCAAACGGCGCCTGAGCCAATAGCAAGAACGCGGCGTCACCCATGGTACTTGTCAATACAGCAACCACAGCACCAAAACTAGTAACACCTCGGGTATATTGAGTGACTACAATAATCGCGCCTCCACAGCCGGGAAGCGCACCAAGAAAAGATGCTAAGCCTACTTCATAGAGCGGATGCTTGCGCATAAAGTCGCCAATGGCTTCAGCGGATACTTTCAAAGTGGCAAGGTAATAAACTGACAGTGATGCATAAACAAATGCCGCTACTTGAAAATAGGCATCGGATAGAACCGCGATGGTCGCTTCACGCGTGAATGAGTAAACAAGCAGCACGACGATAAACGCCGGTAAGAACAGGCGCTTGTTTAACATTAGTGTTTTCTGCCTAATGCTGTATCTACTGACTTTTTCAGTTGAAGTTAAAGAAGACACTCTCGATTCCAGGTGATAGCAACAGGTGGTCGTCTTACAAGGCTTAGTGATAAAAGGCCCAGTACTAAAGCTCCAGCCCCACACGTTACAGTGAAAATAACAGGTTTTAGCAAAAGCACATGTCGTGTGCTTTTTAAACAAACAGTACTAATTCCTACGAACTGTTACGTGATCAGATCATGCTACAATCGCATTAAATGATAATGGTAATTATTATCATTAACTGGCATTCTGTCAAGATGTCCTGTTAATACGTACTGTCAATACCTACCGATAGCATTTGTGACTCAGGTTTGTTGGGTCCTACGTTAATAGGAGCTTTGACGGAAGCGTTGATAAACGCGTTGACAGAAGCACTGTTGTTGAAAGAGATAAATAAGGATCCAAACCGTGCAGGGTGAAGTAGGCAAGAGTAGAGTAACGTTTATTTCATCAGATTAAGGGGACAGTAATGACAAATACCCGAACAGAAAGTGACAGCATGGGCGAGCTCGAAGTTCCTAGCGACGCGTTATATGGCGCACAGACACAACGCGCAATTAATAACTTTCCATTAAGTGGTGAACGAATGCCGCTTACTTTTCTTCGCACCCTAGTGACAATTAAAAAAGCCGCTGCACTTGCGAACAAAAAACTCGAAACCCTTGATGCTGGAACTGCCGACGCTATACAGCAGGCCTGTGACACCTTGCTTGATGAGCCCGAGTTACAGCAGCACTTCCCAGTAGATGTATTTCAAACAGGCTCAGGCACTAGCACCAATATGAATGCCAATGAGGTCATCGCTAACTTGGCGAATCAGCAACAGGGTAAACGTGAAGGGGAAGCGGTTCACCCTAACGATCATGTTAACAACGGACAAAGCTCAAACGATGTTATCCCCACTACCATTCATGCAAGTGCCGCCATTGAGCTGACAGAATCGCTTATCCCGGCCATTACGAAGCTAATCGATATCATTGATACCAAAGCGAGCTCAGTGTCTGATTATTGCAAAACCGGCCGCACACACTTAATGGATGCTATGCCGGTTAGGATGGATCAAAGTTTGCGTGCTTGGTCTGCGCAGCTTAGTCAGCAACGTAAGACAATAAAATCGCTTCAACCCGCCATTCAAACGTTAGCGCAGGGTGGAACGGCAGTTGGCACAGGAGTAAACGCACACCCTGATTTTGCCGCCACTTTTGCGAGCACTCTATCTGACCTTACAGGTATAACATTTACCCCCGCTGATAACTGCTTTGCATTAATTAGCTCGCAAGATACGGCGGTAACTTTATCAGGCGCGATAAAATCCCTCGCCGTTACCTTAATGAAAATTTCAAATGACTTACGTTGGATGAACTCAGGGCCCCTTGCTGGTTTAGGTGAAGTATCGCTGCCGGCATTGCAACCAGGGTCATCTATTATGCCCGGCAAAGTGAACCCCGTAATACCCGAAGCGGTAGCGATGGCATCTGCACAGGTGATAGGAAACGATGCAGCCATAACGGTGGGCGGGCAGTCGGGCAATTTCGAGCTTAACGTTATGTTGCCTATGATTGCCGATAATTTGCTGTCGAGCATCAAGTTAATGTCGAATAGCTGTGTGCTTTTGGGCGAGCAGGCCATTAAAGGGTTTACGGTTAACCAAGAGAACCTTGAGAAAGCATTGGCGAAAAACCCTATTTTAGTGACTGCGCTTAACCCTATCATTGGTTATGCGAAAGCCGCAGAAATAGCGAAAAAAGCTTACAAAGATAAAATGCCCGTTATCGATGTTGCAGAAGCGATGACCGACTTGCCAAGGTCTGAGCTGGAATCGTTATTAGACCCTAAAAAACTGACTGAAATTCAGCGCTAAAGCATTTAGTAGGGCGGTTAACCGAGCTTTAATTCCCTGGTTGAAAGGCTCTATGGACAAAATATTGGTATGCAAAGCGTGGAGCCCCACGCTTTTTTTACGGATTTTCAAAGCAATTTTAGGTCGATACTAGATGCCTAGTGCAAAGGAATGTTAGATTGTGGTTGTTTTGTGAGCAGTTGTGCGCTTGTTAAGCGCTTGCCTATTGCCGATGAAGCGGAATTTGATAGAGTGCATACTCGCTTTAAGCCCTCATGGTTGGGCAGTTGAGCAATAAAAATTACTCAGGAATAATTAATGACAGATACATGCTTTCGCATGAAGGGCACTACACTAACCAGTATCGTGTTAGAAGTGATCGATTTTGAGCCAGATGCCTTTGAATCTCAGCTTGCTGAAAAGGTAAATAGTGCACCCCAGTTTTTCACTCGTTCATCGCTAATATTGCATTTAGTCAAATCACTCACTGCCACCGAATTCGAGTTGCTTGTTGCGTTATGTCGACGCTTTAAGCTTCAGCCTATGGCGGTTCGCGGTGAAGTTGGGCCACTTAGAAGTATCATCAACGATTTGGGGTTAGCGGATGTTAGCCAAAGTAAATTCACCGAAAGCTCGTTGAAAACAACAAAATCAGAAAGTACCACGTCTAAAGAGCAGGCCGCGAATGAGCCAGCAGCATCCACACCAGTATCTTCGCCAGTACCCACACCAGCAGCCACTAAACCAGTAAAAGTCATTAGCCGCCCAGTACGCTCTGGGCAGCAAGTCTATGCCGAAGGTGGTGATTTGGTGATTACCGCAGCGGTGAGCGAAGGGGCAGAAGTACTAGCAGATGGAAATATTCATGTTTACGGCACACTTAGAGGCCGAGCTCTGGCGGGCGTAAAAGGTAACGTGCATGCCCGCGTTTTTTGTCAGTCGTTAGATGCAGAACTTATCTCAATTGCTGGGCAATTCATTATGCATGAAACCGTAAAAGCATCATGCTGGAAACAGCCCGCACAAATCTATTTAGAAGAGGACACGTTACACATTGAGCCTATCGCCTAAGTGTTAACGTATTCTACAAGGAATTAAAAATGGCAAAGATTATCGTAGTAACATCGGGTAAAGGTGGGGTTGGTAAAACGACTTCAAGTGCGGCTATCAGTACAGGTTTAGCCTTAGCGGGTCATAAAACAGTAGTCATCGATTTTGATGTGGGCTTACGTAACCTCGATTTAATCATGGGCTGTGAACGCCGTGTGGTTTACGACTTCGTTAACGTGATAAATAAAGAAGCCACGCTGAAACAAGCGCTAATTAAAGATAAGCGTACCGACAACTTGTTTATTCTGCCAGCATCACAAACACGTGATAAAGACGCGCTTACCATCGATGGGGTTCAAGCCGTTCTTAACGAGTTGAAAGAAGATTTCGATTTTATTATCTGTGATTCACCAGCAGGTATAGAACAAGGCGCTCAAATGGCATTGTATTTTGCCGATGAAGCTATCGTTGTGACTAACCCTGAAGTCTCTTCGGTACGTGATTCAGATCGTATTTTAGGTATTTTGCAAAGTAAGTCTTTGCGCGCTGAACAAGGCAAGCCGGTAAAAGAGCATTTATTGCTTACCCGCTACAATCCTCAGCGAGTGGAAAGTGCAGAAATGCTTAGTGTTGCTGATGTTGAAGAAATATTAGCGATACCATTATTGGGTGTTATTCCTGAATCGGAAGCGGTACTTAAGGCTTCTAACCAAGGTCAGCCGGTTATTCTAGACTTAGAAGCCAATGCTGGTCAGGCATATTCAGACGCCGTTCGCCGCTTATTAGGCGAAACCATTGAACATAGATTTCTAGAAGCAGAGAAGAAAGGGTTCTTTAAGCGCCTGCTAGGAGGCAAGTAATGAGTATTTTCGATTACCTACTCAAGAAAAAGGAAAAGCCGCGCACTGCGGCCATGGCCAAAGAGCGGTTACAAATTATTGTAGCCCACGAAAGACGTAAACGTACTGAGCCTGATTATCTGCCCATGATGCAGCAAGAAATTATTCAGGTAATACGTAAATATGTGAGTATTGCAGACGACCAAGTGTCGGTACAGTTGGAAAGCAGTGACGATTGCAGCGTACTAGAGCTAAACGTGACTTTGCCTGAAAGCTAAAGCTAAAGCTAAAGCTAGGGCGAAGGCCAAGAATAGACGATTTACATCGTATCAAAGCCGCCCATGCCACGACTTACTCTAAAATAGTATTGCCCATGTCTTAGCAACAAGGCATGGGTAAATTGCTATTGTTTATTCGCTTTTCTCTAAGGTAATACCAAGTTGCTGCTTTGCTAAATACACCACGGTAGGGTCGATTGGTGGTGGTTCTACAATCACGCCTTCACTCAGTGCCTCTACAATCGTTTTTAGCACGCTAATACGTGCAAACCATTTATGCTCGGCCTGTATCACATGCCAAGGTGCCATTTCAGTATCGGTTTTATCAAACATCTCTTCTATGGCATTAATGTAATCGTCCCGTCGGCCACGATTTCGTATATCTTCTTCGGTTAGCTTCCAGCGTTTGTAAGGGTTATTTAAGCGTTCTTCAAAGCGCGCTAATTGCTCGGCTGCTGAAATATGCATAAAGAGTTTTATAATTGTTACGCCGTCATCAATTAAGAGTCGTTCAAACTCATTAATTTCTTGATACGCTCTTTCCCATGCGGGTTTAGGTGTAAAACCTTCAATGCGTTCTACCATCACACGGCCATAGTAAGAGCGGTCGAAAATGGCTATTCTTCCCGGTACAGGTAGCCGGGTTTGAAACCGATAGAGGTAGTGGCGACCTTGTTCCTCAGGTGTGGGTTTGGCAAAGGAGTGAACGCGAAACCCGCGAGGGTCGAGTTTTTCGGTTATCCTTCTAATAGCGCCGCCTTTTCCTGCGGCGTCCCATCCTTCAAACACAATGATTGCACGCCTGCCTTGGTGATAGTAGGCCTGTTGAACATGCAGTAATTTTTTTTGCCAGCTTTTCAGTGCTTGTTTGTAATGTTCTCGTTCATCAATAGCAGGAGCTTGTGCGCCTTCTGGCAGTCTAAGCTTACGATTTTGAAGGGAAATAGAAGATACTGAATGCGCCATGTTAATCCCGTCGGTTTCTTTTTAGAGTATGCCTTACGGGCTTGAGTGTCCATTTTGCCATTCATATTTATGCTAAATGAAATGTCGCTAGCTATTGTTTCAGTTAGTTTCACCCCAATAGTTGATAGCATTACTCAAGTATTAGATAATTGGGTTATCGATACGTGTACGTGAAGGCGTGCAGGTGCACATGGTTAATGAAGAGGTGAGTATGTCTGTAGAAATGGCGTTGCCAATTGAGTTTTCTGATGCAGCGGCGACAAAAGTAAAAGCGCTCATCACGGAAGAAGAAAATCCTGAATTAAAACTGCGGGTTTATGTTACTGGAGGCGGTTGTTCTGGCTTTCAGTATGGTTTCACTTTTGATGAGAAGGTGAACGACGGCGATATGACAATTGATAAAGACGACGTTACCTTAGTGGTAGACCCTATGAGTTTGCAATACTTAGTGGGCGGCGTTGTTGACTATGTTGAAGGTTTAGAAGGTTCACGCTTTTTAGTGCAAAACCCAAATGCAACCACTACCTGTGGATGCGGCGCTAGCTTCAGCGTGTAAATGATTATCGGGCATACATCGCATCATGGTGTATGCTTGTCTCGCGTTTATGATCTTGTACTTTTCTCCTCGTTGATTTTATGGCTAAACTGAGTGTGTAAGTAAACTCACTCAGGTTGAAGCTATGAAACTGTATGGTTCGGTAACATCTCCATTTGTACGTAGAATTCGCGTAGTACTTTCTAACACGCCCCATGAATTCCTCGATTTACAAATATTCTCTGGGGAAGACAGAGAGCTACTTGCATCGCGAAACCCCACTTTAAAAGTGCCTTGCCTAGAAGACGACGGGCAGCTAATTTTCGATTCCAGAGTAATTTATAGCTATTTGGCGAGTAAATTCGACCATGACTCCCTGTCTTGGGAGGAAGAAAACCTACTCACTCTGATAGATGCTGCTAATGATTCATTCGTGCAGCTGATGCTACTAAAGCGTTCTGATATTGATATCAATCAAGACAAGCTCATCATTCGTTTGCAAAAAGAACGTATAGAATCAGTTTTTTCGACACTGTCTAAGCAGTTGGAAGCGGGTGGATTTAGCGGCTGGACGTACCCTGAAATATGTCTGTACTCAATGGTAGATTGGGTGCTATTCAGAGAATTGCACAGCTTTAAAGACTATCCTTTGTTGCTGGAATTCCACGAAAAACATCGCGACCGTATAGAGCTAACCGCTACCGACCCACGTCAGTAGCCTTTGTTGAAATCAAATTGATAATGGAGCGCCTCATTCGCTATGTAACGTTTTGCATTAGCCACAAATACGCTAGCAACATCTTCAGGTGATGATACTGCGGCAGTATGAGCAGTAACCACCACTTTGGGGTGTGTCCAAAATGGGTGCTCCTCTGGCAGTGGTTCTTGTGTAAATACGTCAAGGACTGCTGCTTGTAGTGTGCCGTTATCCAGCGCGTTTAAAAGCGCGTCTTCTATAATGGCACTTCCACGTCCTGCATTGATAAACATGCTATGAAGTTTTAGTGCGCCAAAGAAAGCCTGGTTTAATACACCTGTAGTGGCGGGCGTATCTGGCATCAGGTTCACCACATGGTCGGCCTCTTGGGCAAACTTGAGTAGATCAGTTGCTGCATAGACATCATCGAAACCATCTACCGCTTGACCACTTCTCGATAAGCCTATGACCTTCATTTCAAAACTTTTTGCCACAGGAATAAGTGCTTGAGCTATTGAGCCAGCGCCTAAAATACCAAGGGTTTTACCCGTAAGGGGCGCTCGAGGGCTTTCTTCCCAGATTGGGGGCTGATGATTCTGGTTATGCGCGAACGCGGGAATATTGCGTGCGTATTGCAAGAGATAGGCAAACACATATTCGCGCATTAGCTTTCCAAACACGCCTTTCACGCCAGTGAGTATATAATCGCTTTTGTCCAAATTAAGCAGGGGAGCATTACCAGCCCACGTTGATTGGCACCACTTCAAGCCAGTGCACTGGTCGATAACCTCAGCCGCCAAATTAGGATCGGCAAGTAATACCTCAACCTCGTCAGGGTTAATTTGTTCAGAAGTGGTAACGGCTTGGCAGATATTCAAAGCATGAGACTGGGGCCATGCATTTGCTATTTCCTCGGCTAATGCGCTGGCATCTTTGCTGAGAATAGAGACGTTGAGTGTAGGCGATTGAATTGACATAAGTGAGCCTTAGTAATCTTTATTGGTGGCCTTTACAATTAGCACACGAATACATAGCGTAAATAGTTTACGCAGAATAGATACTGCTAGTGAGGATACCCTAAGATAATCATTCACATAAGGCAACGCTATCGGTCAAACTAAAGAAAATGTCGAACATAGCCGATAACAGCCTAGAATCCTTTTCTGCTAGCGCCTAAACTTACCAAGGCTCTAGTTTTTTTACAGGCGACTTAACATGTTTCAATTTACCCTGAATGTATCCCTTCATGCGCCCATCTCCTTTTTGTTTGCTGCGTTTCATGAACCTGAATATTTATCTGAATGGTTTGCACCGGGTAATTGCACGGTATCGCAGATTATGAGTAGCTTTAAGGAAGGCGGAAGATACCGCATAAAAATGATTGAACCCAACGGCGTTGAAATAGCGCTAACGGGCGAATATGTGACTATCTTAGCAAACGAGAAGCTTGTGTTCTCTTGGGCGTGGGAAGATGGCGTAGAAGAAACGGTAATGAGCTCAGTAGATATCTCGTTTGAAGAAACAAGCGAAGGGGAAGTGGCGTTAACGCTAATTCATAGTGGTTTCAGTAACCAACAAGAATGCGATCAACATCAATATGCATGGATGTCTTGCCTAGAAAAGCTTGCGGTATTAGCCGATAAACAAGTGGCGTTTAACTAAAGCTGCAATGCTAGCGAAATATTAATAGCGCAGTGTTGCTAAAGATATAAAAAAAGCAGTCATAAAATGACTGCTTTTCTATTTACTAACTGCAACATTTTTGCGCCTGCAGTTAAATTAACCTTACTTACTAGGTTAACCTTATTTGTTAGGTTAACCTTATTTGTTAGGTTAAGGACTCCATGGCCGCTTTTCCGCTTTCTTCACGGTAGGTATTGTAATCGGTATAACCTTCTTCACCACCACCATACCATGTTGAAGGGTCATCAAACGCTGCCAGCGGGTAATTGTTTTTAAACCGCGTAGGTAAATCTGGGTTGGTGATCCAAGGGCGCCCAAAAGCAATCATGTCGGCATCACCGTCGCTAATACGTTTCTCTGCCTCCTCTTGGGTATAACCACAGTTGCCCATTAACATGCCGTCAAACAATGCACGAAATTCAGCAAGTGTCATAGGCTCACCGCGTTCATGAAAACCAAACGCTAGGCCATCCATCACATGTAAATAGCCAAGGTCTAGCTTATTAAGTGCTTGGGCGACATAAGTAAACGTATCGCGAAAATCATCTGCACCCATGTCATTAAATACGCCGTTAGGCGATAAACGCACTCCAACTTGCTCTGAAGGCCAAATCTCTAGCACAGCGTCCATCACTTCACTAAGGAAGCGGTACCGATTATCTACGCTGCCGCCATATTCATCACTACGTTGATTGCTGCGACTGTCTAAAAACTGATTTAGCAGGTAACCGTTAGCGGCATGCACTTCTATACCATCAAAACCTGCAGCTTTCGCATTTACAGCCGCATGTTTGAAATCAGCAACCGTTCTACGAATGTCATCTTGTGTCATTGCTCTTGGCACTTCGTAAGGCTTTTTACCTTTTGGCGTGTGAATTTCATCGCCTTCGATGGCAATAGCAGATGCAGAAAAAGGCAGGTCGCCGTTATGAAAGTCACTATGAGACGCACGACCGGTATGCCATAACTGAAGGATAATTTTGCCGCCAGCTTCATGCACTCTTTCATTAATAGAGCGCCATCCTTCCACCATTTCTTCGGTGTAGATTCCGGGCGTGTCTACCCAGCCAATACCTTCTTCTGATATGGCCGTTGCTTCGGTGATAATAAGGCCAGCATCGGCGCGCTGTACGTATTGATCGCCCATGATTTTGTTTGGTATGCGGTCGCTACCTGCACGGCCGCGTGTCATAGGTGCTAATACCATGCGGTTTTGTAGCGTATTTCCTGCCCATTCTAGTGGTTTAAACAGAGATAACTCTGACATTTGTCGTTCCTTTTAAAACTGTGTGTAAGTGATTACAGAAATGGATGCGACTTGGATTGATTCAAGATGAAAGGATATGCCGATTGGTACTAATAAATAGCAAAACGAGTGCAAGAGAGGCGAGGGGGAACGCTGCGAAGTTGGTAATGCAGATGTTAATAGCGTAATCCGAAAGAGGCGTTAACTGATGAAAATGTGCTTAAACTAAAAAGAAAAAAGGCCATCAAAATGACGACCTGTGCGGTGGAAATGAGAGGGGAGTTTGCTTTAACTAGCGCAGTAGTAACCCTGCAAGGTTCACGTCAAATCGTACGCCCACCACCCACACGTCATCTAACGCTTGAAGTCGGTCACGCTCGCTAAACTGGTCTGGATTGATAATATAATGTACGTTGGGCTGAATCCGAATATTGTCGTTAATATGGACACCGTAGCTTAACTCCATCATGATTTGGCTGCTTGCAGGGCGACCTGAACCGCCATTTATTTCGCGCAATACGCGTTGGTCTTCAATAGCATCCTCACTATAAAATTGTTGCGTGAAGACAAAACCAATTGTGTCTTTGTCTCTTCCTTCGAAGGTACCACGTTTAACAAAGCCAGCTTTAACGTACTCATCTTCTATTAGCTCACCAGATGTACCCGTCAACAAGGCACCAAAAATCGTAACGCTGCGTTTAGAATTTAAATTTGGACGTAAAATGGTTTGCTCGAATCGGGCGAAAATACCAGAGCGCCCATTTTGTGTTGCATAGTCATTACCGGTGACAGCAGCAAAATTACCATTCTCATCTTTAGCAGGATCGGTATAGTCCGCGCCATCATACCAACCGCCAATTTCATAGCGTTTTGGGTAGTCGTCATTTTCCCATGTAGTTTGATAGCCCAATGTCACAGGTACGACTACGCCAGTAGATTCATCTGTTGACCAATCAAAGCCATGATCACTCAAATCTTGGTGAGGAGTGTTCTCTTCATACACACCAGTATGAAAATAGATTTCAGGTGATAGCCAGTACTTTGCGTGACCTCCCCAGCTTGAAACAGGCCACCATGTAAAGTTACTGGTTTTAAATACAAAGGTGGGGTTACCGCAGGCAGAATTCGTTTGAAAGTACTGGCATAGCTCTGAACCAAGAAAGCTGATGTTTGCCACGGTTCTGCCAACTTCTACTTGTAGCTGGTCGTCAAAAAAACTTTTCTCTACGGTAAGCCTGGCTAAACGGGAGTTTTGGCCGCCATAGATTTCTTGAACAGACGTACTGCCTCCAATATGTGTAGCCGCTAGGTTTTGTCCGTGACGATTAGTAAATGCCACATGGACTTTAGTATCTTCCCAACCTGCAAATTTTTCTAAGTCTATTTCTGCGCCCAAAAATAATTGACCAGCATAAGCACTCCCTTCACGCTTACCCCCATCAACATTAGCAGCGGCTTCTCCCGTGTAGCTAGCGAGCCATTCTATATATTCCGATGTATCTTGAGCAGAAAATGCAGGATAAGAAAAACTGACTAAAAAATAGCAGGAAGTAAGTGTAAGTGGCTTTAAAGCCGAAGTTTTTTGCTTTAACCAATGAAAGGTATGCTTCATATCCTACCCTTAGAGTTGATTGAACGTGCTTATAACTTGCACTTATCTTTGTGCTCATCACGATGTTTCTATTTGTTTCCAACGCCTAGAACCAAGTGATCTTAAGTTACATCCGCTTAACAGTTTTCGTATGGCAAACGCAATTTAATGCAGTTAAGGTAATAAATCAACCATGTTTATTTATTTTTATTTTACAAGAGTGTTAATGGTTGAAGTGAGGCAGTATGATGTTTTGTTAGTGCGAACATACAATTTGTATAGACTTTTGTAGCACACTTTACAGGTCTGAATGCAGTTTAAACCTTGTTTATTATGAAGAATTGATAAGATTTGGAATGGTATGGATAATTGAAGTGATCGCATTGATGTGAATTTGTTGTGATTTTTTTAGTCTGGCTAGATATTAAATAAGTCTTGTTGATTTATTGACATGAACATTTTTTGTTGTTTAAATTACTCAACAAATTGTTTACAAGATGAGGTTGGGGTGATGCAAACTAAAACGCCTATAGTTTCCAGAGATATGCTATTGCCGTTTATTCTATTGACGGTGTGTTTTGCTGCATGGGGTGTTGCCGCCAACATGACAGATCCACTAGTGAAAGTCTTTAGTAAAATATTTACTATGTCGTCACTACAATCGGCCTTAGTTCAGTTCGCTTACTATGGTGCTTATTTCTGTTTAGCGATACCCGCAGCCTTTATTAATAAGCGATACTCTTATAAAACGGGTGTGCTAGTAGGGCTAGGATGTGCTGCAGCCGGTGCCTTTCTATTTTACCCAGCAAGTCAGACAATGACTTATGGCTTTTTTCTGATGGCCTTGTTTGTGATGGCCGGTGGGTTGTCTATTTTGGAAACGTCCGCTAATCCTTATGTCATGGCGATGGGCAACGAGCAAAGCGCCACCAGAAGATTGAACCTAGCACAGGCATTCAACCCTGTAGGGACAAACTTTGGCGTATTCTTAGCCGCTACGCTCATACTACCTAATCTGAATCAGGCGTCAGCTGAAGAGCGAAGTGCTATGTCTATGACTGAGCTAAAATCTGTTATAGGTGCTGAACTGGATGCAGTGATGATCCCCTACGTTGCTATGGCGTGTGTACTTCTTTTGGTTTGGGTTGCCGTAGCTTTGATTAAAACCCCTGTGGATGAAGCCACTGCGTCTAAAGCTGACGATATCGATATCGCAGCATCATTGAAGCGCCTAGTGGCGAACAAACATTATCGTTTTGGTGTAATGGCTCAGTTCTTCAACGTGGGCGCGCAAACTTGTGTGTGGACTTTTACTATCCAATACGTCATGAAAGCGATTGGGGGGGATGAGGTACAAGGCGGCGATGTACTTCAATACAGCATGATAGTGTTTCTTATTTCACGTTTTGTGATGACGTGGGTAATGCAGTATCTCTACCCAGCACGACTGCTTATGGTGATGTCACTGGTGGCAGCAGGTTTGTGTTTTGTTATGACACAATCGCCAAATATAGTCGGTGTGGTGGCACTAATTTCAATATCTGCATGTTTATCGCTAATGTTTCCTACTATCTACGGCATTGCGTTACAAGGGCTAGGGAAAGATACTAAACTTGGCGCGGCGGGTTTGGTAATGGCTATTTTAGGTGGTGCAATTATGCCACTCTTCCAAGCTGCAATTATCGACTCAGCAGGTATCGTTATTTCTTATATTGTTCCTGCAGTATGCTTTATATTTGTGGCTGGCTATGGACTGTTTGACATTAAAGCAGTTAAAAGTCCTCAGAAAGTATCCATTGACGATTTGAAGACCAACACTTTGAAGACAAACATGGCGAAGTAATACTTACTTTACTGTAGTGATGCTCATCATGATTTAAAAAAATGCCAGCCTTTGCTGGCATTTTTTTATGTGAGATGAACGGCCAAGTAGATTGGCACAAGAAGCAAGGATCTAATAGTTGCAGGTAACGTTGGGTGGACTGAAAACACTAGTAGATAAGATTGCTGCCTCAATATCAAAAAGCCAATTACATAAAATTCGAGTTGCGCAGAAAACTAGATTAACTGGTAATTTCTGTCGTTCATGCCAATACTAACTTAATGGTTTTCAACTACTATTGGGATTATGAATAATTGGTCTGGCTCTATTAACTCAAATATCATCAGCCATTTTTCGGTATTTTTGATTCTATTTGGAAGCTATACGTTTTCACTTGGTGTTTACGCCGAGCAACGAAACACAATTACTTTAGCCACCTCAGAAGCGAGTCCATTCAGTAGCGCGCACGACCCTAAACAAGGGTACGTAAACGAGGTCATTCACCTTGCATTTGAAAAAATGGGCTACATCCCCAAAATTGAATTCTTTCCACATGCTAGAGCGATATATCTCGCCGACGGCGGAAAAGTTGAAGGTGTTTTTCCACTTCGCGATAGCACAGTACGTGTTGAGGGGATGATATATTCCGATGCTATCCGTGGTGGGAGCATCAACTATCTTGTCCATAATAGTCGAAACATTCATAGCTTATTAAACACCGAATTAGGCGATTCGATATCACAATTCAACAACTTAGGCCTTTCCCGTCTTGGGGTTTTACGCGGTGCACAGTTGCCGTTGAGTCTTCGTGAGGCTGAAAATATCGATGTACTCTTAGCCAAATCATTACCGACATTGTTAGATATGTTAGATAGGGGGCGAGTTGACTTTATTTATATAGATGAGTACGGCGCAAAACAAACAATAACTAATCATCGTCCCCACTTATCACAGAAATTTAAATTCATTAAATCGCTTAGAAAAAGCAATCCTCATTTCTTAGGGATATCGAAAAACTTGCCCGATGCCCCCCAAATTATGGCGCATTTCAATCAAGCATTGGCATCTCTAGAAACTGATGGAACCATCGATACAATATTAAAGCGATACGGTATTTTCATCGAGCCGGAAAATGTCGTTACAGAGAGAAAATTAATAGTTGGTGCGCCTAATATTAATGGTATTGAAACCGCTATTAAATACTTGAATGACAGCGGCACGCCTTTTTCAGAGCAAGATATTCAGTGGCGTGTCATGGAGGAGAGTATACTCAGAAAGCACATACAGGGAGATTTTGCAGTTAACGAAACACAGTTTGACTTAGTAATGCTAGGTAATTTCGAGGTGCCTATTTGGGCCAGAAATGGTTGGTTGTTACCTTTTCCCGAGCCGCCCTCGAACTACGATATGAAAGATATTATACCCATCGCAAAGCATTCAAATACATACGAAGGTGAGGTCTATGGTTTACCGTTTGTAGGAGAAACAACGCTAACCTTCTACCGAAAAGATCTGTTGCAGAACGCTGATATTAGTTTGCCCAAGCAGATGACTTATAGAAACCTAAGCGCCATTGCTATGGAAATTCAAGATCCCAAATCGCAGCTGTATGGTGTAGGACTGCGCACAAAAGTAGGTTGGGGGCAAAATATGGCATTAATTGGCACCATGGTAAATACGTACGGTGGAAGCTGGTTTGATGAAGATATGAAGCCGCTGCTTACTTCTAGGTCGTGGGAGCGAGCAATCAAGGACTATGTTTCAATCGCGGTAAACAACGGTCCGCCAGGTGAATACGATTTAGGGTGGAAAGATAACCAGCAACTCTTTGCTGACGGAAAATTAGCATTCTTTGTTGATGCATCATCTTTAGGTGGCTACATCTTAGATCCTTCTTCTTCGAAGGTTTCGGAGAATGTCGGTGTGACTTATGCGCCAATAGGAACAACACCAAAAGGGGCACAATGGTTTTGGTCGTGGAATTTCGCGATACCTCATTTAGCTCACAATAAAGAAATAGCACAGCAATTAGCTTATTGGTTAACTTCTAAAGCGTTTATTACTTCGGTTAAAGGTAAGTATGGTTATTACGCAGCGCCAGCTGGCACTCGTCATTCAACCTACAGTGACAGCTATATAAACGCTATTCCTTATGCTAGCTATGAATACAACGCACTGCTAGCAACTGAGCTTGATAATATTAATGTCCCCACGACTGGAAGCCAGTTTGTTCCAATCCCAGAATTTACGGCGCTCGGTTACCTTGTGGGAGTTCAGATAAATTTAGCAGTGAAGCAGCAAGTTACTATTCAAGAGGCATTAAAAACAGCGCAACACCAATCTGAAGCTGTAATGAGGCGCGCTGGTTATTATCACAACTGAAATTCCCACTTACATTTAGTTTGCAGGGCAAAAAATACCCAATACAGCCTCTCGCGAAGCGCCGGTAACAGCAGGTACGTTGCCTGGAATATTATTGTTGTGTGCAAAAGCTAGCCACGCGAATGCAGCCCCTTCAACGTGTTGGGGGTGAATATTGATACTGTGGCTGTCACTCACTTGATAACTTGGCAGTAAGTTGGCTATGCGTTGCATCAGCATAGGGTTAAAGGCTCCACCCCCACAAACGATGACTTGTGCGCCTTTGGGCATTTTTTGCTTGTTAATTTCATCAGCAATACTCGTTGCTGTTAGCGCTAGTAGCGTCGCTTGCACATCTTGAGGGGGAAGTGTGCTGGCTTGTGAACTGGCGAGCGTATCAAGATAAGACGTTAACCATGCTATATTGAAATATTCTCTACCAGTGCTCTTCGGTGCGGTTTGATGAAAATAGCTATCGGAAAGTAACTTTGTTAATAAGTCATCACTTACTACACCGGTATTAGCCCATTGCCCCTTGTCATCATAGGGCTTATTCAAATGCAGCTTAACCCACGCATCCATTAGGGTATTGCCTGGGCCAGTATCATAGCCAAGAGGAGCAATAGTATTTTGTTTTGCTGCTAATACTGAAATGTTCGCAATACCGCCAATGTTAACCAACACTCTTGGCTGGGTATCGTGCGCGAAGATAGCATTATGGTAGGCTGGAACTAAGGGCGCACCTTGGCCGCCTAGGGCAATATCTTTGCGCCTAAAGTCAGCAACAACATCAATATTTGTGAGTACGGCAAGTGTATTTGTGTCGCCAATCTGACACGTAAAACCTTTTTGCTCAACGTCGTTGTGAAGCTCAACTCCCTGCGGGAAGTGCCTAATGGTTTGTCCATGAGAGCCAATTGCGGTGATATCGCTTGATGAAAGCTGAGTCTCTGATAGCAACACGCTTACGGCTTGTGCAAAGCTTTCTGCTACCAACCTATCGGCGGTTGCCATCGCATTGAGCTCGTTAGTAGAGGGGGTGCAAAGTGAATGAAGTAAAGAAAGTAGATTAGCAGGGTAGGAAATAGATACGGCGTGTAAGGTTTGGCACTTATCTGCAGTGATATCGCAAAGGACGGCGTCAACGCCGTCCATGCTAGTCCCTGACATAAGGCCAATATACTTTGCCATAAGTCGGCTATTTCATTGCAAGCATAATGCGTTTGTTGTTATTAAGCTGCTGCTGACGTACATGAGCAATGTCCATGAATGCTTCACGCTCTTCAGCGGCAATAGGTAATGCTTTTGGCAGTGATACGGTACGAGGGTTTCGGTGTACACCGTCTACCAAGAATTCATAGTGAACATGCGGGCCAGACGCCAAGCCTGTGCTACCTAAATAACCAATAGTTTGACCCTGTTTTACCGTGTCGCCTACTTTCACTGCACGTTTTTTAAAGTGCAGATACTTAGTGGTATATTTTTCACCGTGTTGCACAAATACATGGTGACCATTGTACTTGTCGTACGCTGACTTAATGACTTTACCATCGCCCGCCGCCATAACTGGCGTACCAACGGCAGCAACATAATCGGTACCACGGTGTGCTTTCCAGCGTTTTTGCACAGGGTGAAAACGTGCTTTGGAGAAGTTAGAGCTCACGTACCTAAAGTTAATAGGTGCACGTAAGAAGCTCTTACGCATGCTTCTGCCCTCAGGCGTGTAGTAAGTGCCGTCTTCATGCAAGATAGCGCTAAAGTCTTCACCTTGGTTGGTAAACTCTGCGGCGACTATGTCGCCATAGCCCACAAACTCACCATCGATGTATTGTTCTTCAAACACCACGTTAAAGGTATCGCCTGAACGAATTTCTGTCGCAAAATCGATATCCCAGCCAAAAATACCCGCAAGGTTCATAATTTGATTGCTGGTTAATCCGGCCGTTGCCCCAGCATTCCAAAAGCTTGAATGAATTTCACCTTGTGCAAAATTATAGCGAATATCAACGTCACGCTTTTCAAGATCGGCTGTTAAGCTATTATCTTCACTGGTGGGGTCGGGGCGAATAAATAAAGTTTCGGTAGAAGAAAGCTTATATTTAAGCTCACCAAACGTACCGTCGTTATTAATTTTGAACGAAAGCTCATCACCAGGTAACAAGGTAACCAGTGTTTTAGCAAGGTCACCAGCTTGAGTAACATTGTAAACGTCACGAGAGGTAAAACCCGCACGCTTAAATAGCTTTGCTAGGGTATCGCCGCTGCGAACTTTATAGGTTTGCCAGTTCGACTCTTCTTCGATTGAAAAGACGTCGGTTGACGGCATAATGTTCAAATCGAGAGGGTAACGAATACCGGTATCAAGTACCAAAGCATCTTGATGACGACTCGCTTCTACCGTGTCTGACGGCAAAAGAATAAGCCCACCTAAGAACATACTAGCAATAGCTAATCCTGTTCGGTGTTGCTTTGGCAATTGTTTAAATATGTTTAGCGCCTTTAGGGCGTCTAGTTTGATTCTCATAATACTACCTACTTGAGAATTTTATGTGCAATGTACTTGTCACATAAGTTGCTCAAAAATGCAACTTTTCTCATTGTTTTTTAGCGCAAAAGTTAATTATTGAACGCAATGGCAGTCCAACTCCTGCTTATTGAGTTGGACTGAGCAGGTCGAGAGCGATAACTCGCTTTTGCGCCCGCGGGGAAGAAGCTTCCACAAACACGCTGTAAACCCATCCATGGGCGCTCCGCCATCGCATCCATGCGATGGAGGGTTTGTTACAGCTTCTTCCCCACAGACACATGCGAGTTATCGCTCTTCACTAAAGTAATAGCAAGGCAATAAACACACCTCAACCATTGCGTTCAATAACGAACGTGACGACAAGTCATCCGCTTTTTGACGCAGAAACCTTTTAATGGTTCCAATGTCCGCGTAAAATGCCGCTCAAAATAGATTCTACAACATCAAGAGTGTGAAATAACCGATGAAAGACTGGCAAACAGCGCTAGCTGAAATTAAACGGGGAACGGATGAAATACTCCCCGAAGAGGATTTAATTGAGAAATTAAAATCCGGCAAAACCCTAACCATAAAAGCGGGTTTTGATCCTACTGCGCCTGATCTTCATCTTGGTCACACTGTTTTGATCAATAAACTGCGAACCTTTCAGCAGTTAGGCCATACCGTTGTTTTTCTTATTGGGGATTTTACTGGCCTGATTGGCGATCCTACAGGGAAAAATGTGACACGCAAGCCCTTAAGTAAAGAACAGGTATTAGAAAATGCGCAAACGTATCAAGAACAAGTGTTCAAAATTCTTGATCCTGAACTGACTCAAATTCGCTTTAACTCAGAGTGGATGGATCAGTTAGGCGCTGCAGGCATGATTAAACTAGCCGCCAGCCAAACCGTTGCACGTATGCTTGAGCGTGATGATTTTAAAAAGCGTTACAACAATGGTCAGCCTATTGCGATACACGAATTTTTGTATCCACTTGTGCAAGGTTGGGACTCAGTTGCGCTTAAATCTGATGTTGAGTTAGGTGGTACCGACCAACGCTTTAACTTGCTAATGGGCCGTGAGCTTCAAAAAGAGCAGAGTATTAAGCCGCAATCTATTGTGATGGTGCCGTTACTTGAAGGCCTAGATGGCGTTCAAAAAATGTCTAAGTCATTAAACAACTATATCGGTATTACTGATGCACCAAACGAGATGTTTGGTAAAGTGATGTCGATTTCAGATGACTTGATGTGGCGTTATTACGACCTACTAAGCTTCCGCCCGCTTGAAGAAATTGCTGAACTTAAGCAACGCGTTGAAAACGGTGAAAACCCGCGTGATATTAAAATATTGCTAGCAAAAGAAATCATCGCTCGTTTCCACGACGATGCCGCAGCAGAAGGTGCACATCAAGACTTCATTCAGCGCTTCCAGAAAAATGCGATTCCTGATGAAATGCCAGAGTTTGAAATTGCACTTGGCGATGATGGCATTGCTATTGGTAACTTATTAAAAGAAACCAAGTTAGTGGGTTCAACGTCTGACGCTATGCGTATGATTAAGCAAGGCGCTGTGAAAATTAATGGCGATAAAGTAGAAGATACTCGTCTTGTACTTACCGAAGCTGGCGAAAATGTCTATCAAGTGGGTAAACGTAAATTCGCGAGAATTACGTTAGCTTAGTTTGATATTAGCGCTTAGGCCTTAGCATTTAGGTGTTAACGCAAATACCAAAAAGCCCCGATTTATCGGGGCTTTTTAATGTCAGTAGGTTTTAGGAAAACCGGAGTAACATTTCTGCGCCTTCACATTCGCAGGTTTCAGGGCACACAGGGCAGTCGTAACCTTCGTGGATTGACTCATAGCGCCATTTGTTTGGGTGCTTTTTAATAAGTTCACCCCCGTTTTTGCTAAAGTATTTAAACGCACTATTACCTGGGCTTGAAAGCCAAATATGAGCAAGGCCTGCTTCAGCGCCTTGCGCTTTGGCCGCGCTCACCGACTTGGCTAATAAGGTACTTCCAATGCCAGCTCCTTGCATGGCGGGCGATACTGTATTGCATTTGAAATAGCATACCTTGTCAGGTGCTACCGGCCATAATTCAGGGCTGCACCATTTATCACACTGCCACTGTGAATGAGCGTAGGTAATACGAAAGCCAACAATGTCATCACCGCAATAACTTACTAAGCTAGCATTAATATTGTTGTGCCAGCTTTTGTCGTACATGGTTTTTAACGTGTCAGGCATCAGGTAATTTTCACCCTGAACCTGGTTGCCTAAGCGTATAACATCATCAAAATGTTCGGGTGCTAGGGCTAGGTACGTAACGCTATTTAGATTTGGTACTGTCATGTTGCTCTTTCATACCATCAAGGTGAAAATCTAATGCTTCTACAGAAATAAGTATTTCTTTTACCGACATCCAAAGTGAATACAGAAGAGACACTAAGCTTAATGCGAATATCCAATTCCCCACTTGTTGGTAGGTTAGGTAAATAGCCAGCATAGATACGACACACAAAAAGAAGCTGCCAACTCCCGCAATTTGCATCCGCTTAATAAGCTGAATACGAAGCCTCAAATTCTTGATTTGGGCTAGGGTATTGTCATCACGCTCTTCTTTTGAAAAGTTACGAATAAGCGTAGCAAGGGTTAAAAACCGGTTTGTATAGGCCAGTAACAGCAATGAGATTGCTGGAAAAAGCATAGCGGGTGTTGCGAGGTCTATTTTCATGAATTGTCTGTCACCTTAGTGAATGCGTGTCAGTGTATCAAAAACGTAGGGTTATTGTCGTGTGGTAGTGAACAGTGGTGTAGGGCAAAGTTTGGGGCGTAGCGTGCAGTTAAAAGCGAAACGTAGTTGCTGATAGCTAGATTTACAGGAGCCATGTTTGCAAAAGCTATATCTGCAAAGGCTATAACTACGGAAAGCTACATTCTGTCGATTGGCATTTGGGAGGCATTCCAGCCCAGCATATCGCCTTCTAAATGCATGACTTCAGAAAAGTCTAAGTCTTTTAGAAACTTCATAGCAAGTTTAGCCTGAGTACCAGATTGACAATAAATAATAATAGGCTTGTCTTTATGGCCTTCTAGCTCGGTAAGATAATCGTTAATATTTTCATGAGGCATATTGATGGCGCCTGGAATGTGTCCATCAGCAAAGTCGCTTGGAGCACGCACGTCGATAAGCATCCAGTCATTGTTTTTCACCCGCTCAATAAGGTACGGGGAAGCCGCAACCGATACTTGAGAGGTTGCTTTCGCTGTGCATTGCATTGACACAAATAGCGTGACGGCAACAACGACGAGAAACAAGACTAAAACGATTCGCATGAATAACCTTCAGAAAAAAACGAGGATATTATACCTTGTGGAATTGCTAGTTAATACCCTTACACAGTATTTTTAGTTCATTAATTAACCGCAGTGAGAACCTGCTGGTAATGTCTGGATTGACCACAATTAAGGGGGCTGACAAAAAGCGGCGGTGGGCACGCCAAAACTGTTCAAGATCGGACGTAGGCTGATTGCTTGCGGCCACCAAAGCAAAAGGCTGTCTAGATAGTACTTCTTGTACTGATACTTGGGGGTAATCGACTGGGCTGTCGGCAAATAGGGTTTGCGCACCACATACGTTAAGCAGTTTGTTCGGCCACGCATTGTCACCTATGGTCATTAGCGGCGATGTCCAAGAATAATAAAACACCTTGTTATTTGAAGGCGTGGCATACTCGGCTCTTAATGCTGCTAAATGGTGTAAAAACTCACTGGTGAGCGGATTGGCTTTTTCTTCTGTGTTAGTTGCTTTACCTAAACGCTTCAACTCACTGGCAATGTCTTCAACTTCGGTGATTTTGGCTCGAAACACCTTATAACCTAAGCTTTCTAAACGGTGTAAATCTTGCGGCTTATTACCCCCTTCCCACGCTAATATAAGGGTAGGTTGTAGCGCCATTATTTGTGTTAAATCTGCACCTTGATAGTCGGCTACTTTAGGTAATAGCTGTGCTTCTTTAGGAAAGTTACTGTAGTCGCTAACGCCAATTAAGTGCGCTTCTAAACCAAGGCTATAAACCCACTCGGTTAAATGAGGTGCAAGCGTAATAATACGCGGAGCTGACTCATTAGCTGAAGCACAATGAGGGGCTAGTACGAGTAGTAATGTAGTAGTTATTAACGCAATTTGCGTGCGCAGCTTGTGAAATACGCTTTTCACGTTAGAAGACCTCGCTTAGGGTTTGTGTTTGTACTGCGACTAATAACAAAAAGACACTCGCGATGGCGGTAACTACAGCCATGGCACCGACTATAGTGCGTTTGCTGCGTATCATATCTGAATACTTTACTTGCTCGGCACCACCCACGCGAGGGTAGCGGTACTTCCGACCATGATAAAATGCAGGGCCGCCTAATTGAAAGTTTTGTATTCCACCAAATAGCGCGAGCAACAGGGAGGTTTTATCTCGTGCTTTACTTCGTTTTACCGCTCGAATGCCTTTTACAGGATGAGTGAAAAGTAGCACTGCGACACACCCGAGTAGTGCAGGGGGAACTACTAACAAAGAAACAAGCTTTCTCACCGGTTTTGCAAAATGCACCATTTTAGGATTTCGATAGTGCCATTGCCATGAGGTGAGCAATAACAGACGGTAGGTGAGCGCTCCAATCGGGCCAGCCAACATAAAGTAAAAAATAACGCCGCAATATAGATATAAAAACTTAAGCCATAGCGATTCAATAGCCGCTTTCGCAATACCTACATCGGTTAATTGGGTGCATTCACGGGCGACTATGGTGTCTACCGTTTCTCTGGTAAGTACTTTTTTATTTTTACCTACCGTTTTTAAAATCTGACTGAATTGATGACGCTGATAGGCAAAGTCAAGCAAGGCGACCATGATCACGGCTTCGAAAAAAGCAGGGTATTGGGCCATGTATATGAGTATGGCAAGGCAAACGATTAAGGGCGCCAATAAAACAATGGCCGCCAATGAACCGGAGATATAATGTTGAGAACGGGAGTAGCTTAGAGAGGGGAGAACTTTAAACCCCATCTGCCTAACCAGATAACGCATAAGGGTAAGCGGGTGGCTGCTAAGCGGCCACCGCCAAACGGCATCTAAAACAACTGCCAACCATAATACCAGCACCGACTGATATGCTGATTGGGTCAGCAATGCTTCCATTTACCGTTACGCCAACGCTTTGGTCATAGCCATAACAAGCTGCGCTGAATGTTTTGCAGCAGTATCTAAATATTCTTTAAAACTGACCGTTGATGTCTTGCCTGCGATATCCGACAGCGAACGTATGACAAGAAACGGAACATCAAGCATGTGACAGGTTTGGGCTATCGCAGCACCTTCCATTTCAACCGCTTTCATATCAGGGAAACTTTCACGTAACGCTTCCACAGCTTCATCGGTACCGATAAACGAATCGCCAGTACAAATAAGGCCACTGGTAGATTGGATGTTTTCTAACTCGCCCCTCGCCGTTTTGGCAGCTTCAATTAGCGTATTGTCACAACGGTAGTCTTCAGGCATGCCAGCACATTGGCCAAGTTTGTAACCGAAATGGGTTAAATCCACGTCGTGATGGATAACGTGGGTGGCAATCACCAAGTCACCAATGTTTAAGCTTTTATCAAAGCCGCCAGCTGAACCTGTGTTTACTACAGCATCTGGCGCGTATTGTTCAATAAGTACCGTAGTGGCAAGTGCCGCTGCAACTTTTCCTATGCCGCATTTTACCAACACAACCTCAACATTATTAAGGGTGCCTTCATAAAAGGTTAAGTGTTTCCATGTGGTTTCTTTTAGGTTTGAAAGTGAAGCTTTAAGTAACGCAACTTCTTCGTCCATTGCGCCTAGAATGCCAATTTTTTTCATGCCAGTCTCTTTCATGTCAGTCTCTTTCACGTCATTAACGACTTAGTCAAATATGGGGGAAAGCAAAAATTGCTATAGATATGGTAATGAATTGTATAAGGAAATGAGGAAAACTGACAGGAAAAAGCCTTTGTCACCTGCTATTACAGCAATAATGGAGCGCAACAAAGGCTAGGGGGAAACAGTAATATTTTACGCAGCTGCCGCGCGGCTAGACCTTACTGGGCGAGTAGGGCGCTTGGTCGGTTCAGGGTTGTGCGTAGGAAGCTGCGACATTTTTTGTTGAATTCTTCTATAAGGAATAAGCTTATTTTCAAGGCATTCACGAATATCGTCTACAGTATAACCCGACTTAACCTTAATTCGCGCATGAGGAACACCGGCAGCATCTAATGCGCCAGAAACAAACCAATCACGCTGAGTTTTGTAACCCTCTTTCCCTTGGTTATGCACAAGGTCGATAGCTAATATGGGGCTCATGTCCTGTTTGTCGACCAAGATAAAATCAAGTTGGCGCGAAGAGGCTCTAGAAATAGCTTGGCTGGCCGTTTTCTTGTTGGCCGATTGCCTTACTGACACTATGTCGCTTAAGCGTACACGGCAAATGATACGAAACTCTCGCCCCATTGCTTGTTCAATAAGGTTTAAAAAAGAGTGTTCTACAGGAGTGAAAAGCTGTGGCTTTCGGCGAAAAGGAAACGCTACGCCACCATCTGATAATTTTATGGCGCCTAATGCCACCACGATAAGTAACATCATTAAAATAATTGCCAGTTCCATCATATTCCTCGCATATCAACGTGTAATGCGCGTCATTTAAATGACGCTTTTTTTGACACCACTGTGGTTCTTTACTGAAATTGCAAAGGCAGTGCCACATTGAACGAGGAGAGTAACTAGTCGGAAATAAAATTTATGGAAGGTTATGGCTTACTAATGATGAGTACATCAACTTGCGTGCCCACATTATCCGGGGAGACCACAATACGAACCGAATCATCTGTTGCTGCAAGCATGGTGCGTTGGTTGACCGCAGGTTTTCTGACAAATTGCGGATAGGCATTTTGATAGAAGGCGATAACCTCTTTAGGCGCGTGCTTAGTAAAATAGACCAAACTCGCAGGCAAGCTATCGTCGAATTGCTGACACTGGCGAGCATTAGCCATTAGCGAGACGTCAAAAAAGGAGGCAGGGCAAGACCGAACAACAGGTTCATCTAATGAACTGTCGGTGGACACCGTATCGGCAAACGCGTGGCTCGCCATTGCTAGCCCGCTAAGTAAAACTATATTAATGCTTTTACGTAAACCACTTGTCATTATTCTTGTTAACCATTAATCACTCTTTGTATCGATAATAATGGGCTAACTATATAAGAGCAATAGGTAAATAGTTGCACAAGGTATGTTCATAACGTGATGGGTATAAGGTGAAAATAATTTGAGAACCGGGTTCTCAATCCCATCACTCCTTCACTTTCGAATACTGAAACACCTCATTAAATGGCTTATCAAATACCAAGGCAATTTTGAACGCCACTTCAAGAGATGGTGAGTATTTTCCTTTCTCAATCGCCATAATGGTTTGGCGTGTAACACCCACTTTTGACGCGAGTTCCTGCTGCGTCATTTCATCGACAAGAAAGCGCAAGGTTCTTATATTGTTAGTTATTGAATAATGTTCAGCCATTAACTTTCTTTCCGGCAATAGTAAATCTCAGTACCAAAGCGGGTTACCTCCGATAACCAAAAAATAAGGACTAACTTTAGCTCAATAGGCGCAAGAGCATAATTGGTGTAGCTATTTTGCGCGTCAAAATCGATGTTACTGTTGATCATTTGTTGTATCACGCAGCTCACAATACCTACTGACAGTACCCAATAACCCGCATTATTCGCGGTAAGTCGATGATAACGCTCTCGTTCATCTTCAGGGGTATTGGCATCTTCTTGCTGGCTCATGGCTAACGCAACATGTAACGCTACCTCTAAGATAATGAAGGCAATAGTAATTCGCATGATGAGGGCGGTGGTGACATCTAGGCTAGTATTTGGTTGCAAAAACATAAGTGTATATACGCTATCTCCATAAATAGAGGCGATCACCGCAGATACTAAAAAAGACACCCACAAACTTTTCTCTCTGAACGAAATCATTATCTTTCTCCATGCCCTAGTAATGGTGGTTAAATTTTACTTTGTGTACGTTAAATTTAACTCAATGTTAAATATATTGTACATGGGTGCTTGTAGAAAGCTAGCGGAAGGTTGTTACAAAGTATGTTGTAGAAGAAGGTTCCCTGAGCGGATTTCTTTACAGCTTTAGATATACTGGCCACAAAAAAGCTCGCCTAAGCGAGCTTTTAAATAGATTACATACAACGAGGTACGGTTAACGTGCTGTTTTACACGTGGTTATTAAACGCCAATGTAATCCATGATACCGTCAGCGGCTTTTCTGCCTTCGTCGATAGCGGTAACCACAAGGTCACTACCACGTACCATATCACCGCCCGCAAAGATTTTAGGGTGCGATGTTTGGAAAGCAAACTTACCAGCAGCAGGAGCGCGTACGCGGCCTTTTTCATCTAGCATAATGCCGAACTCAGCAAACCAAGGGGCAGGACTAGGTTGGAAACCAAACGCGATAATAATTGCATCAGCTTCAACTACGTGCTCAGAACCTTCAATTTCAACTGGGCGACGACGCCCGTTAATATCTGGTGGACCCATCTCGGTTTTTACGAATTTAACACCGCAAGCATTTCCTTCGCTATCAACAGCAATGTCTAAAGGTTGAATGTTGAACATAAATTCAACCCCTTCTTCTTTTGCGTTAACTACTTCTCGGCGAGAACCAGGCATGCTTTCTTCGTCACGACGATAAGCACAAATAACGCGGTCGGCTTCTTGACGAATAGACGTACGTACACAGTCCATGGTGGTATCACCACCACCAAGAACCACTACGCGTTTGCCTTTCATATCAACAAAGTCGGTTTCGTCTTTTTCAAGACCCATCACGCGGTTTGTATTTGAGATAAGGAAGGGCAGAGCATCGTGAACACCGTGTACATGTTCATTTTCAAAGCCGCCTTGCATCGATTTATACGTACCCATGCCTAAGAACACGGCGTCGTAATCATCTAACAGTTTTTGCATTTCAATGTCTTTACCAATTTCAGTGTTAAGTACAAACTCAACACCCATGTCGGTAAAGATTTCGCGTCGAAGCTTAATTACATCTTTTTCAAGCTTAAACGATGGAATACCGAAGGTTAGCAAGCCACCAATTTCTTCGTACTTGTCGAATACTACGGGCTTAACACCGTTACGCACAAGAATATCGGCACACGCTAGGCCTGCTGGGCCTGCACCTACAATAGCGACTTTCTTATCTGTCCAAACTACGTCAGACATATCTGGGCGCCAGCCCATTTTAAACGCGGTATCGGTAATGTATTTTTCAATACTACCAATGGTTACCGCGCCGAAGTCGTCATTTAGGGTACATGCACCTTCGCACAGTCTGTCTTGAGGACAAACGCGGCCACATACTTCTGGCAAACTATTGGTTTTGTGCGACAACTCAGCCGCCTCAATAATACGACCTTCATTGGCAAGGTCTAACCATTGAGGAATGTAGTTGTGTACCGGGCACTTCCATTCACAATACGGGTTACCGCAGTCCAAGCAGCGATCTGCTTGGCCTTCGGTTTGTGACTGACTTAACGGCTGATAAATTTCAGCGAACTCGTGTTTACGCACCATGATCGGTTTTTTCGGCGGATCGATACGTTCAACATCGACAAACTGGTATACGTTCTTTGCCATAAACTTTTCTCCTCCTACTGAGCCTGGATGCGCAATTCTGCGCTTGAACGACTGATGTGACCTAATAGGTTTTTCACATCACTGGTCTTCGGCTTAATAAGCTTAAAGCGTTTCAGCGTTGCCGCGAAATCGGTTAGCAAGCCTAACGAATGGTCGCTGCCGGTTTCTTCGTAATGCTGATTAATAAGACCACGTAAGTGCTCTACTAAAATCGCTTTACCGTCAACAGGCATAATCTCAATAAGGTCTTGGTTTACACGGTTATCTAGGTCGTCGTTGTCGTCCATAAGGTACGCAAAACCACCTGTCATACCGGCACCGAAGTTCACGCCTACAGGGCCAAGTACAGCAACGATACCACCAGTCATGTATTCACAACCGTTGTCACCAATACCTTCAACTACCGCAATAGCACCTGAGTTACGTACACCAAAACGCTCACCGGCACGGCCTGCAGCAAATAATTTACCGCCAGTTGCACCGTATAAGCAGGTATTACCCATAATGGCACTTTCATGCGCATTGTAAGTCATGTTTCTTGGTGGATGAATAACAAGCTTACCGCCAGTCATTCCTTTACCTACGTAATCGTTTGCGTCACCTTCAAGGTGCATGTGTAAACCGCCAGCATTCCATACGCCAAAACTTTGGCCGGCAGTACCGGTAAGATTCACTTTAATCGGTGTATCTTCAAAGTCGTGGTTACCATGGTGCTTAGCAATTTCACCCGATAACAAAGCACCTACCGAACGGTCGGTGTTGCGAACAGGGTATTTCAATTCAAGAGACTCGCCGTCAACAACCGCTTGTTGCGCGTCTTTAAGCATTTGTGCGTTTAGCACACCTTTATCAACGGGTTCATTGGTGGTTTGTGAACAGAATAAACGGGTATGTTCACCTGCTTTCGGTCTTACCAACAATGGCGTTAAATCAAGGCGGTTTTGCTTCGCAGTCACACCGTCTATCACTTTTAATAGCTCAGTACGGCCAACAAGGTCGTCAAACTTGGTCACGCCAAGGGCTGCCATAATTTCACGTACTTCTTGGGCAATAAACTTAAAGTAGTTCATAACCATGTCTGGCAAACCAATGAAGTGGTCGTCACGAAGCTTTTGATCTTGTGTTGCTACACCGGTTGCACAGTTGTTCAAGTGACAAATACGTAAGTATTTACACCCTAACGCCACCATGGGACCAGTACCAAAACCGAAGCTTTCAGCACCTAAAATACCCGCTTTCACTACGTCTAAACCTGTTTTAAGGCCGCCGTCAGTTTGAACGCGTACTTTATGGCGAAGGCCGTTTTCAATGAGCGCTTGCTGTGTTTCAGATAAACCTAATTCGAACGGGCTTCCAGCATATTTAACCGACGTAAGTGGGCTTGCGCCTGTACCGCCATCGTAGCCTGATACCGTAATAAGATCTGCATAGGCTTTTGCTACACCGGTAGCAATAGTTCCTACACCAGGTTCAGACACTAACTTCACTGAAATAAGTGCAGTTGGGTTCACCTGTTTCAAATCGAAAATAAGCTGGGCTAAATCTTCAATTGAATATATATCGTGGTGCGGTGGAGGCGAAATAAGGGTTACACCAGGCACTGAGAAACGTAACTGTGCAATGTACTTATTCACTTTGTCGCCAGGTAACTGACCACCTTCACCAGGCTTCGCGCCCTGTGCCACTTTAATTTGAATAACATTCGCATTTACTAAGTAATGCGGTGTTACCCCAAAGCGACCAGAAGCAACCTGCTTAATTTTCGAGTTCTTTTCAGTACCAAAGCGTGATGGATGTTCACCACCTTCACCTGAATTCGACTGCCCGCCTAAACGGTTCATGGCAATCGCTAACGCTTCATGCGCTTCAGGACTTAACGCGCCTATAGACATTGCTGCCGTATCAAAACGCGGGAATAAGTTCTGTGCGTCTTCAACTTCGCTTATATCCACTGGCTCGCTTTGTGGGTCGAGCGCTAGCAGGTCACGAATGTGCGCAGGAGAGCGCTCGTTAACCAGTTTCGCATACTGCTGGTAATCGCTGTATTCGCCGGACATTACTGCTTTTTGCAGAGTGCTGACTACATCTGGGTTATACGCATGGTATTCGCCGCCGTGTACATACTTAAGCAAACCACCGTGATCAACAGGCTTACGTTTTAACCAAGCAACGCGGTTTAGATTAACCGTATCTTGTTGGAAGTCGTCAAAATCGGCTCCCTGTAAGCGCGAGGTAACGCCTCTGAAGCACAATTCCATTACCGCATCGTTAATACCGATAGCTTCGAATAGCTTCGAGCTACGGTAGCTCGCCACGGTACTGATACCCATTTTCGACATTATCTTGTACAAGCCCTTGTTGATACCTTTACGGTAGTTCAACGTGGCTTGCATAGGTGAAATGTCTAATTCGCCTTTCTCACAAAGCTGTTCAATGGTTTCGTAGGCTAAGAACGGATAAACCGCTGTAGCACCTAAACCAATGAGTACGGCAAAGTGATGTGGGTCACGGGCACTGGCGGTTTCTATTACTACGTTCGCGTCGCATCGTAGTGATTTATCAACTAAACGGCGCTGTACTGCACCAACGGCCATAGCAGCTGGAATAGGTAAGCGGTTTTGTCTGATATTGCGATCGGATAAAATCACGAACGCCGCACGCTTTTGTTTAACTAAGTGTTCTACTTCGTTACAAATACGCTCGATGGCTTTCTTCAAGCCCTCTTGCGGTTGATACTGAAGTTCAACCACTTCTGAATAGTAGTTATCAGGATTAAATTCACGTAGCTGTTTTAAATCGGTATACATCAGTATTGGCGAGTTAAACAATACGCGGTCTGCATAACCTGAGGTTTCGCTGAATACGTTTTGCTCGCGGCCAATACAGGTGGCTAGCGACATTACGTGGTTTTCACGTAATGGATCGATAGGCGGGTTAGTTACCTGTGCAAACTGCTGACGGAAGTAATCGTAAACGGTACGCTGGCGTGAAGACATAACCGCCATTGGCGTATCATCACCCATAGAGCCAACGGCTTCTTGACCGTCTTTCGCAAGTACTTTAATAACTTGCTGAATTTCTTCATAGCTATAGCTGAACTGCTTATGGAATACCGAAATGGTGTCGTCATCAAAAACGCGCTTTCCAATCAGTGAAGCATCTAGCTCTTCAATAGGCGTTAAATGACGAATATGCTTATCGAGCCACTCTTTATAAGGATGGCGCGCTTTTAATTCTTCATCAATTTCAGTGGAACGCCAGATTTTACCTGTGTAGGTATCAACCGCTAGCATTTCACCTGGGCCTACGCGGCCTTTTTCAATAACGTCAGCTTCTTCGTAATCCCAAATGCCCACTTCTGAGGCAAGGGTAATGAAGCCATTTTTGGTGATAACGTAGCGGGCAGGGCGAAGACCATTTCGGTCTAGGTTACATGCCACGTGGCGGCCGTTCGTTAATACGATACCGGCAGGGCCATCCCATGGTTCCATATGCATCGAGTTAAACTCGTAAAATGCACGTAGGTCGTCATCCATGGTTTTGTTATTTTGATAAGCAGGTGGCACTAATAAACGCATGGCACGGAACAAATCCATCCCACCGGCTAAGAATAGCTCAAGCATGTTATCAAGTGACGATGAATCAGAACCTTCGGTATTAACAAAAGGGGCTGCTTCTTTCAAATCAGGGATAAGCGGCGTAGCAAATTTAGAGGCACGTGCCATTGCCCAATCTCGGTTACCTTTAATGGTATTAATTTCACCATTATGGGCCAAGAAGCGGAACGGTTGAGCCAATGGCCAACGTGGAAGCGTATTGGTTGAAAAGCGCTGGTGGAATACACAAATAGCACTTTGCAGACGTTCGTCGGCTAAATCTAAATAGAAGGCGGGTAAGTCTTTCGGCATTACCAAGCCTTTATAAATAGTGACCAAACCTGATAGGCAGGCAACATAAAAATCTGGATCGCTTTCAAGACGCTTTTCAGCGCGTCGACGCACCATATAAAGGCGGCGTTCAAGATCGCGCTTGCGCCAACCTGCTGGTGCATTCACAAATACTTGTTCTATTTGTGGCACGCCGGTAAGAGCAAGTTCACCCAATACAGAGCGATCGACAGGCACTTCGCGCCAGCCAACAACACTAAGGGTTTCTTTTTCAAGTTCTTCATTCAACACCTCACGCGCAGTTTGCGCAAGGGCCTGGTCCTGGCTTAGAAAGATCATGCCAACGCCGTATTTTTTGCTGAGTTTCCAGCCATTTTCTGCGGCGATAGTATGGAAGAACGCATCCGGTTTCTGTAGTAATAAACCACAGCCGTCTCCGGTTTTCCCGTCAGCGGCAATACCGCCTCGATGCTGCATACGGTCTAAACCGTGAATAGCAGTTTCTACTAGCGTATGGCTAGCTTCTCCGTGGGTATGGGCGATTAAGCCAAATCCACAGTTATCCCGGGAATCGTTGGGGTTGTATAAACTCATCTCTTAACTCCTTCAACCTTTGACTGGGGCAAGGTGTGCGTTGCGTGTAGATGCGCCTAGGTATTGCGTATCACAACATTGTTCAGACGTCTTTTGTCGAGCTGGCACTATTACCGCTCTATGCGCCTTTTCTTGTCGTTATTTATTATTAGAGGATTCCAGTCGTGTTCCGCATTTTTATGCATTATTGCTTTGCGGGGCGTACAAAATACCTATATTGATATGTAAAATCAAACGCTAAAATTAAGGGTATAGCAAAGATTTAGCATATAGTTTAAAATTATCAATACTTTCATGATGTTAAACTTTTAAATTCATCTTTGTAACAAAAATGTTATAACCCGATATATCGTTCTATTGGTAGGCAATGAAATTCAAGTAAGTGACTTGGAATCGCTAAAAGTGAATAAAAATTCACATTGAAGGATTTAATATCTAGTCAAAGGCATGTTTTCTGTATTTTTATGTAGTTGTTCATTCTTTATATCCAGCCTACCAGAATCATTTGCAGTTGTACAAAAATTACACCATGGTGAATCAATTCCTATAAACAACATTCTATTGTTCAGTAGATACGGTGTCTGTCAGCATTTCCGTAATGCATAAAGCCTGATAGGATATGCTGAATATAATCCTAAAAATAAGTCGTTCATGCATTCAGATTCACCAAACGATTCTTGGGCTATTCGTTTTGCGCAGTTTGTACAGCGCTTCGGTACGCTTAAGTTAAGTATTCTGTTCGTTGTATTTTCGCTGGTATTTACGCTTGGCGGCTCTTACGTAATTCGCGTAAGCATGGGCAGTGCAGTACAGCCTGATGACTTTATCAGCGCGGTTATACTCACCATGCTTTCGGCACCTTGGGTACTGTACTTTTTTAGCGAACTTATAAAGCAGTTAGAAAATTCACGTACCAATCTTAAAGAAGTGGTAAGCCAACTAGAGCGCTTGCGAGAAGAAGATGTTTTTCTTAACCGTGAGCTGCAAACAAATATCCGCCAATTAAATCACGAAATTGAGCAGCGTAAATTAGCGCAAGAAGAGCGTGAAGCCTTATTTAAAGACTTAGAGCGTGAAATTCAGGATAAATCTGAACAAGAAGCGCAAGCCCGCCGCTTATCTACCTTGCTGCGCTCGATTATCGATGCCTCGCCAGATCTTATTTACTACCGTAATGAAGAAGGGCGCTTTGCGGGCTGTAACCGTATAGCAGAACTCATGACGGGTAAAACAGAGCAGGAACTGCTTGGTTTAACCCCTACCGATGTTTATGAAGAAGACTTGGCGCGACAAATCGTCGCCAGTGATCACGAAGTACTAGAAACTAACGCCAGTATTACCGAAGAGTTATGGCTACGCTTTGCCGATGGCCGCCGTCGCTACTTCGAAATGAAGCGAGTTCCATTCTTCGATAAAGAAGGTAACCGTTTAGGCTTGCTATCATTTGGTCGAGACATGACTGAACGTAAACAAGCAGAAAATGCAGCAGCGAAAGCCAGTACCGACAAAACGCGCTTTATCGCTACGATTAGCCACGAACTACGTACGCCGTTAAACGGTATTGTTGGCTTAAGTAGAATGCTGCGCGATACCGAATTAAACGAAGAGCAATTTAGCTGGGTAAGTACTATTTATGCCAGTGCTATCACGCTTGGCAATATCTTTAACGATATTATCGATTTGGATAAGCTGGATAGAGATAAAGTTGAGCTTAGTTTAAAGACTGTATCGCTTCGCGACTTCACCGAAGAGCTAAGCAGTATTATTCGACTATTAGCGGGTGATAAACAGCTAGAGCTTAAGACTACGATTAAAGAGCCTCTTCCGAGATTAGTTGAAGTCGATGGCACGCGCCTGCGCCAAATTTTGTGGAATATCCTGTTTAACGCAGTGAAGTTTACCCAAAAAGGCCATGTGAGCTTATCCATTGAAGCCACTAAACCAGAAAATGACGTCGCGTTCGTGACTTTTGTTATTGAAGATACTGGGGTAGGCATACCTGAAGAAGAGATAGAAAAAATCTTCGCTATGTACTATCAGGTTGATCACCCCGATCACCAGTCTGCAACAGGCACCGGTATTGGTTTGGCTATTTGTAAGCAAATGGTCGATTTAATGAAGGGTAATATCAAGGTTACCAGTGTGGTAGGTAAAGGCACGCGCTTTGAAATAGAGCTTCCGGTAGAAATATCGAAAAAGCCTATGCAAGTGGCGCAGCTTCAGGTTACTGACTTGAACATTCTACTGGTAGAAGATATTGAACTTAATGTGATGGTTGCCAAAGCCTTGCTTGAAAAAATGGGGCAAAAGGTGGATGTGGCCATGACGGGGCAAGAAGCGATTGATAAAGCCCGCGCGAACCAATACGACTTAATACTGTTAGATATTCAGTTGCCAGATATGACGGGCTTCGACGTGGCCAGTACGCTGCATGAAGAAGACTTAGTAATGCAAACGCCTATTGTGGCACTTACTGCGAACGTGATTAAAAAGCGGGAAGAATATTTGCAAAATGGCATGGACGATATTATTGCCAAGCCCATTAAGAAATCTCGCGTGATTGAGGTGTTCAACGAATTATTCCATGCGCCGCCTGCACCATTAGAAGTTGAAGGTCAGGTAGAACGCCCACCAGAGCCAAGCAAAATATTAAGTAACATTTTAGATATGGACTTGCTCCAGATGTTAGTGGATACAATAGGCGATGATATGGTGCGAGCAAGTGTGAAAGTGTTCCAGGAGAAAATGCCTGAATACATGGAAATTTTGCAGTTGAGCCTAAGCGCTGATGAGAAATCTGAAGTCTGCTCGCAAGCGCATAAAATTAAAGGTGCGGCGGGTTCTGTAGGGCTTGCTCGTGTTCAGCGTATTGCAAATCAAATTCAACAAGGCGATCACCCAACGTGGTGGCAAAACGTTCATGATTGGGTTGAAGAATTGCAGATGGCGGTACAGTACGACATGAAAGCCTTGCAGGATTGGCTTAATCAGCAGCGAGTAGACGATTAATTCGTTTATCAAATTACGGGGCTGATTAGGCCCCGTTTTTATTTGAAAGTTGATTTCGCGAGTTTACAAGGGGTAGACGTAATGACAATGAGTACTGATAACGAGACGTTTAGCAACGCTCAGCTAGACGCTATAACAGCTAATGAAAACACGTCTGCATCAGACAAGCCTCAACTTCACCAACTTAATTTAGAAGCGATTTCTCCGCGTTACCGCGTGATTAATATTTCATTGGCTTTTGGCATAGCGTTTGTGCTTATCATGGTGGCTAGTGCGCTACGGTATCAGTCATTTTTCGCGCTACCAGAGCCCTTGGTCGCCGCCTTTCCTTATATTGTTGTGGGCATTTGTGTGCTGGGATGTTTATGGACGACCTATCATTTTTTTGCCGATCCGCTTATTAAATATGCCCTGCGTGAACAAGACTTAAGCTTGCAATCAGGCTTGGTATTTAGGTCGTTATCTTGCCAGCCCATACTTCGCGTTCAACATGTTGAATTAAAACGTGGGCCGATTGCGCGCCTAGCTGGTTTAGCTTCTTTGCAGGTTTTTTCGGCTGGTGGTGCTACCCACACGTTTGAAATTCCAGGTATAGAGGTGGAGGTGGCCGAGCGGTTAAGGCAGTTCATACTTGATCATAAAGATGTGAGTGCAAAATAATGGCTTCCCCCGAAGTAGAATCGGCGAAGCCCTCCGAAAGCAGCGCACAAGGGAAAGCCGTTAAGGTTGATACCGGCGAAGGCTGGCGTAGGCTTTCCCCCATTGCCATTGCTTATTTTACCCTTCGCAGCATTAAAAACATGGCACAAGGCGCCATTTACGCCGTACCGGCCATTGCAGTAACGGCCAATATTACCGATAACATTCAATCGCCCAATACCTTTTTAGGCATTGCTGCGATCTTCATTATTTTCTTTTCAAGCGGTGTCGTCAGTTTCTTCATGTACCGCTTTAGAGTAAACAACCAGCATGTTGAAATTCACAGTGGTGTGTTTTCTCGAAGTTACACCAACTTGCCATTTTGGCGTATTCAGAATGTAAAAATTGAATTACCTTTCTACTATCGACCGTTCGGCTTCGCACTTGTGATACTTGATACCGCTGGAAGTGCAGGAGAAGAGGCTAAAATTGTCGCCGTTCCTTTGGCCTATGCTCATGCCTTAAGAAAGCAAGTACTAGCCGAGCATCAAGACTCTCGCCCCCTAGACGCTCGACATAGCGAGGAAGAACATCAAGAGACTGGGCATCAACAAACTGGGCATCAAGAGACTGGGCGCCACGCAAGCTCTTATGTAAATGATAGCAATGCTGTTGCTAATACTGCGGTCAACAGTGACCAAAGCAAGCGCTATTTAGAAACCAACGAGGATGGCGAAACCATACTGAATAGGCGCTCTATAACCGATATCGTGATCCACGGAATTACCAACAACCGAGTATGGATTTTATTAGGTGCAGCAGCACCCTTTTATGACAATGCGTTTGGCTACCTATCAGAATGGCTGGCTGAAAAGGGCTTGCAGCTAAATCAGCTTGTTGGCGAGCAGACCATAGCGTGGTGGCAGTTTGGCTTGTACGCGTTTGTGATGCTAATGATGGCTATGGCCTTGGTCGCAGTGATTAGTATTGGCGGGGCTCTGTTTACCTTTTACGATTATACATTGTCGCGCCACAACGACAGATATATCCGCAGAAGTGGTTTATTGAATAAACAAGAAGTGAGTATGCGGGCATCCCGCATTCAAGTTATCTCTGCGAAGCAAGATTGGTTAGACAGAATTCTTAAGCGCGTGAACCTGTACTTCGAGCAAAACGCATCAATTGGGCACTCGACCAATGAGCTTATGTCGCCAAACCGACTTATTGTACCTTCTGTGACTGAAGACGAAGCGGATGAGTTAAGCCAAGAAGTCATGCCGCAGAGTAAAATTCGCCGTAGCGACTACCAGTCTATAAGCAAGCGTTACATTTTACACTGGGTGATAGCAGGGCTTTCTATTCCTTTTATGGTGGGTGCTGGATTCGGCATCTATATAGAACATTTAGATATTACTGCAGGGGTCACTTTTGTTAGCGCAATACTGCTAAGTGTTATTGTGCTTAGATGGTGGCGTTGGGGTGTGGTTAGCGACGGTAAATACATTTATGTAAGGCGAGGGCGCATAGGTGTGGATTACTTATGCTTCGAACCCTACAAAGTTCAGCAGGTAGTGGTAAAGCAAAGTGTGTTCATGAAAAGGCGAAAGCTTGCCACGGTGCAGTTTGTATTAGCATCTGGGGCTATTTCAGTGCCGTTTTTACCTGAAGGTTTTGCGAATGAGTTAGCTAATAACGTGCTATTTGAAGTTGAATCGAAAAGAAAATCTTGGATGTAACAATTTATCGATAACAAGCGTGGTACCTCCAGAATATGACCACAGCTTGTTTTATTTTTGTGATTACGTTAAAGCAATCGAAGCGACTAATTTGGGCACGTATGATGCAATTGTTTAGCGTTAGCTGTCACTAGCAATTATTCTATCTTTTCCAGTACGCTTAGCTTGATAAAGCCGTTTGTCAGCAATGTCAATTTGCGTTTCAAGGTCAGTGTGTTTTTCTGCGCAAATACCAATGCTGCACGTTATGTTTAATTCGTGTTGCGTGAAACGTGAGCTTCGGACAAGGTTAATAAATTGCGAAACGTTCCCAAGATGCTCCTTTAAAGCTCGGGTAGATATTACTGTAAACTCTTCACCGCCGTAGCGAACCACCAAGTCTTCACTAAAATGTTCTTTTAACAAAGTGGCAAACTCCTGAAGCAACATATCACCTGCCTTGTGACCTTGATTGTCATTCACCGATTTAAAGTTATCGATATCAATCATACATACGGTTACCGCAGAGGTAGACGTGTCCTCGGCTAATATTTCTTCTCCTTGTTCTATAAGGTAGCGGCGATTGTAAACTTGAGTCAGGGGATCGATATTGGCTGATTGCCTGATGGTCTGAATCATTTCCTGAGCTTCTAAATTTTGCATCACTCGGCAGAAGAACTCTTCATGATAGAAAGGTTTAGAAAGGAAGTCGTTAGCGCCACTTTTGATGAACTTAGAGGAAAGTACGCCATCATTGGTACCTGAAAGCCCTATAAAGATTAAATCTTGCATTCGACGTTCGTGTCTAATTGCTTTAATGAGTTCGTATCCATCCATATTAGGCATGCGGTGATCGGAAATTACCATACGGATATCTTGATGCTCAGCAAGCAAATTGAGCGCCTCTAGGCCATCACTTGCCTCATATATTTGGAATTGGAATTTTTTAAGCAGGCTGCAAATATAGTTTCGACTAGTAACAGAGTCTTCAACAACGAGTACTTTAGTGGTGAGGTTTTTTCTCAAGCGGTCAATGAGCTTGATGACCTGATTGTAGGAATAGCGAGATTCTTTGGTTATATAATCAAGTACACCTAAATCGAGAAGTTGTGCTCGGGTAAACTCATCAAAATTGCCTGTTAACACCAAAGTGGGAATTGAATACGATAAACTTAAATCTACGCTCTCACCGTTGGGAGCATCAGGTAAATTTAAATCTACAATAGCGGCAAGAAAGTCGTGTCCTTTTTTAAGTTCTTGCGTTGCTTCAGCGAAATCCTTACAAAGGATTGGCGTTAAGTACGGGTTGTCTTCTAATAGTTTACTTAAAATTTTACGAACGGTTAGGCTGTCTTCTACCACCAATACTTTATTCATGACAACGTGGACTCTAAGTAATCAGACGAAAAGAATAACGAATAAACATAAAAAAAGCGCCCCTAAGAGCGCAATATTATACGGAAGTCTACCTTAGCGATAAGGGAAGAAAAGCTGGCATTTCTCAAAGGGTTAAATTTTATACTGTTGGTTAGCTTTGTTCTTGCGGAACGCGAACCCAGCCTTCCATCAATATGCGGGCGCTTCTACTCATGACGGCTTGTTCAATATTCCATTTGTCGTTTTCAAAGCTTGCTTTTGCGCCTACACGCAAGGTGCCTGAGGGGTGTCCAAAAACAACTGCTTCACGTTCACTGCCACCAGCAGCAAGGTTCACTAATGTACCCGGAATAGCCGCAGCTGCAGCTATGGCCACAGCGGCTGTGCCCATCATAGCGTGATGCAGCTTACCCATAGACATAGCGCGAACCAGTACATCAATATCATTTCCCAAAATATCTTTACCACTAGAGGCCTTATAGCCTGCAGGTGGCGCTACCATAGCGACTTTGGGCGTGTGCTGGCGAGAGGCCGCTTCGCCAATATCACTAATTAGCCCCATTTTCACCGCGCCATAAGCACGAATAGCTTCAAATTTGGCAAGGGCGGCATCATCGTTATTAATGTCATCTTGCAGTTCTGTACCCGTGTAGCCAATATCTTCAGCGTTGATGAAAATAGTTGGAATGCCTGCGTTAATCATGGTGGCACTGAAAGAGCCTACATCAGGTACTTCAAGCGTATCGACTAAACGACCGGTAGGAAATATAGCGCCTTCGCCATCGGCAGGGTCAACAAACGCAACCTCAACTTCAGCGGCAGGAAACGTCACCCCGTCTAATTCAAAATCACCGGTTTCTTGCACTTCACCATTAGTAATAGGCACCTTGGCAATAATGGCTTTATTGATGTTAGCTTGCCAAATATTGACAACAGCAATGCCGTTATCTGGAATTTTACTGGCATCGACCAACCCATTATTTATTGCAAATGCGCCCACTGCGGCCGTTAAGTTACCGCAGTTGCCGCTCCAATCTACAAAAGGCTTGTCGATAGAAACTTGACCAAATAAGTAGTCAACATCGTAATCATCGCGCTCGCTCTTACTAATAAGCACGGTTTTGCTAGTGCTCGACGTAGCGCCACCCATGCCATCGGTTTGTTTACCGTAAGGGTCTGGGCTGCCAATCACACGCAATAAAAGCGCATCTCGCGCCGGCCCAGGCTGCTGCGCCGCTTCGGGTAAATCAGATACGTTAAAGAACACACCTTTACTGGTACCACCGCGCATGTAGGTAGCTGGTACACGAATTTGAGGGGCATACTTCGTCATGTTTATTCCTTTTTTAAATTCCGAACAACCTCCAGCGTCTAACACCTAGTTAAACATTGTTGGAGGATGTTAGGGGAACGTAATTTGGGCTCAGGGCCCTCAATACGCATGGATGCAAGTTGGGAGCTTACAACAGCAAGGCAACCAGTCACTCAGCGAAAGCAGCGCTTAAAAATCACTTTCCACAGTTGTATTACAAGTTTTGGCTTAACGTAGTTACACACTAAGGTATTGAGCTACTTCGCTTCATAAACCTTCCGCAGCAAGGATGCTGCGGCAGAGCCCCCATGGATGGGTTCACGGCGTGTTTATGAAGTGAAGTGGCTCAGTGCCAAACGTCAATGCGCTAAGATGAAGGCGCTAGCTTTCAACCTCTTCAGCTTCTAAGAAGTCTTTGGCAAAGCGTTGAAGCACACCGCCTGCGCTGTAAATCGACACCTCTTCTGCGGTATCTAAGCGACAGGTTACGGGCACATCTAGGGTTTCACCGTTGGCTCGATTAACCACTAAGGTTAGCGTAGCACTCGGTGCAGGTTCACCTTTAACGTCGTAGGTTTCAGTGCCATCAAGTTCAAGGGTTTTGCGTGTTGTACCCGGTTTAAACTCCAGGGGTAATACACCCATGCCAAGTAAGTTGGTACGGTGAATACGCTCGAAGCCCTCTGCGACAATGACTTCTACCCCAGCTAAACGAACACCTTTGGCAGCCCAGTCTCGTGAAGAGCCCTGACCATAGTCGGCACCTGCTACAATAATCAGTGGCTGTCTGCGCTGCATGTAGGCTTCAATGGCTTCCCACATGCGCACCACTTTGCCTTCTGGCTCAATGCGAGCAAGCGAGCCTTGTTTCACTTCGCCGTTTTCAAGCACCATTTCGTTGAACACTTTCGGGTTCGCCAAAGTAGCGCGAAGCGCCGTTAAATGGTCGCCCCTATGGGTGGCATAAGAGTTAAAGTCTTCTTCCGGTAACCCCATTTTCGCCAAATACTCACCAGCTGCACTGGTAGCCATAATCGCGTTCGATGGCGATAAATGATCAGTGGTAATGTTATCGCCCAATATAGCCAGCGGTCGCATACCTGTCATGGTGCGCTCAGCATCCATCGCACCTTCCCAATAAGGAGGGCGGCGAATATAGGTACTCATTTCACGCCAATCATACAGCGGGCTAATGTCGCTGCCAGTATTCACTTTTAAATCGAACATGGGCTCGTACACTTTACGAAAATGCTCTGGTTTCACGCTTTTCGCGACAATGGCATCAATCTCTTCGTCGCTTGGCCAAATATCTTTAAGCGTGACGGGGTTACCGTCGTTATCAATCCCTAGTACGTCTTTTTCAATATCGAAACGTACCGTACCGGCAATGGCGTAGGCCACCACTAATGGCGGTGAGGCCAAAAAGGCTTGTTTCGCATACGGGTGAATACGGCCATCGAAATTACGATTACCAGAAAGCACTGCCGTGGCGTATAAGTCACGATCTATAATTTCTTGCTGAATTTTAGGGTCTAGCGCGCCGCTCATTCCGTTACAGGTGGTGCAGGCAAAGGCCACTACACCAAAGCCCAACTGTTCCAGTTCGCCCATCAAATCGGCTTCTTCTAAATACAGTTTTACCGCTTTAGAACCTGGCGCTAACGAACTTTTCACCCAAGGTTTACGGGTTAAGCCACGCTGGTTTGCATTGCGGGCAATTAAGCCTGCTGCAATTACATTGCGCGGATTAGACGTATTAGTACAACTAGTAATGGCAGCGATAATTACCGCACCATCAGGCATTTTGCCTTCTTCTTGTTCCCATGCGCTAGCAACGCCGCGCTGAGCCAAATCGCTGGTGGCTAAACGAGCATGTGGATTAGATGGGCCAGCCATGTTGCGGCCAACAGAGGATAAATCAAAAGTGAGAACACGCTCGTATTCGGCACTCGCTAATGAATCTGCCCATAAACCTGTGTGTTTCGCGTATTGTTCAACTAAGGCAATTTGCTTTTCTTCACGGCCAGTTAAGCGCAAATAATCGATGGTTTGCTGGTCGATGTAGAACATCGCCGCGGTGGCGCCGTATTCGGGCGTCATGTTTGAAATAGTAGCGCGATCGCCAAGGGTGAGGTGCGTAGTACCTTCGCCATAAAATTCCAAATAAGAAGACACCACACGCGCTTTACGCAAAAACTCAGTAAGTGCCAATACAATATCGGTAGCAGTAATATTGGGCTGTGGCTTACCCGTAAGCTCAACACCTACAATATCAGGTAGGCGCATGTAAGAGGCGCGCCCCAGCATAACGCTTTCTGCTTCAAGGCCGCCTACACCAATAGCAATAACGCCTAGTGCATCAACATGAGGGGTATGGCTGTCGGTGCCAACCAAGGTATCAGGAAAGGCAACGCCGTCGCGAGACTGAATAACTGGCGACATACGCTCTAAGTTGATTTGGTGCATAATGCCATTACCCGGCGGTATCACATCCACGTTTTTAAACGCTAACTTAGTCCAGTCGATAAAATGGAATCGGTCGTCGTTACGTCTATCTTCAATAGCGCGGTTTTTTTCAAACGCGTCGGGTTCAAAACCCGCATGTTCAACGGCTAATGAATGATCGACAATTAACTGGGTAGGCACAACGGGGTTTACTTTCGCCGGATCGCCGCCTTTCGCCGCAATGGCATCCCGTAAGCCAGCCAAGTCAACCAACGCGGTTTGCCCCAAAATATCGTGGCATACCACGCGGGCTGGAAACCACGGAAAATCTAAGTCGTTCTTGCGATAAATAAACTGCTTAAGTGAATCGGTTAACGCGTCAGGGTTACAACGGCGCACTAAGTTTTCGGCAAACACTCGTGAAGTGTAGGGAAGTTTATCGTAGGCACCAGGTTCAATGGCTTCCACTGCCTCGCGGGTATCAAAGAAATCGATACCTGCGCCAGGCAAAGGTTTACGGTATTCGTAATTCATATTACTCATGATTTTAAGCCTTAGTCGTTAACTACGTGCAGACATAGGAGGTACGTCACGAATATCTTCACCAGTATATTCAGCTGATGGGCGAATAATACGGTTGTCAGCGCGTTGTTCCATCACGTGTGCTGCCCAGCCCGTTAGGCGAGACATCACGAAGATAGGGGTAAACAACTTGGTGGGAATTCCCATAAAGTTATAAGCGGAAGCGTGGAAGAAATCAGCGTTACAGAATAGCTTTTTCTCGCGCCACATCACTTCTTCACAGCGCACAGATACGGGGTAAAGCACCTCGTCACCCACATCGGCCGCGAGCTTTTCAGACCAGCCTTTGATGATTTCGTTACGTGGGTCAGATTCAGAATAAATGGCATGGCCAAAGCCCATGATTTTGTCTTTACGGGCAAGCATGGCCATCATTTTTTCTTCAGCGTCGTCTGCCGAGGTAAAGCCTTCAATCATTTCCATGGCTGCTTCATTCGCACCGCCATGCAATGGACCGCGAAGTGAGCCAATAGCGCCGGTCACACATGAATGCATATCTGACAAGGTTGAAGCACATACGCGAGCGGTAAAGGTAGAGGCATTGAATTCGTGCTCTGCATACAAAATAAGTGAAACGTGCATGACTTGTTCATGCAACTTGCGAGGTTTTTCGCCGTGCAGCATATGCAAGAAATGACCACCGATTGAATCGTCATCGGTTTCTACATCAATACGAACGCCATCGTGAGTAAAGCGATACCAATAGCAAATAATGCTTGGGAAACAAGCTAGCATGCGATCGGTTGCGTGCTGCTGTTCGCTGAAGTCGTTCTCCATTTCAAGGTTACCCAACATAGAACAACCTGTACGAAGTACGTCCATAGGATGTGCGTCTTTTGGAATACGCTCTAATACATCTTTAAGGGCCTGAGGTAATCCGCGCATACTACGAAGTAAGGCTTTGTATTCATCTAACTCGGACTGGGTAGGCAATTTACCTTTTAAAATAAGATAAGCCACTTCTTCAAACTGGCAACTGGCTGCTAAATCTTTTACATCGTAACCACGGTATGTCAGGCCAGAACCTGATACGCCTACAGTAGACAGTGCTGTTTTTCCTGCAACTTGGCCGCGTAATCCCGCGCCACTTAATTGTTTAGCCATCTTGTTGTCTCCGGTCGTGTGTATGTAAGGTACAAAAGTTTGTTTAGTATAATTAATCGCCGCAATTTGCTTGAGGCCGCTTTGCTGCAGAGGTACAGAGTGCGGCGCTGCCACGCCGTAAACCCATCCATGGGGGCTCCGCCTCGGCATCCATGCCTCAGAGGGGCAGCGCTCACACTCTCTACCTCTACATCAGCGGCCTAAGTGAAGTCGCTTTGCTGCAGAGGTACAAAGTGCGGCTCTGCCACGCCGTAAACCCATCCATGGGGGTTCCGCTTCGGCATCCATGCCTCAGAGGGGCAGCGCTCGCACTCTCTACCTCTACATCACCGACCTCAGCAGGACCGCGCATATTTACTGCAAAGGCAACCGGCGTGGCAGCGCCGTATCCCTGCCTCCTCAGCCAAAGCGACCTCGCAGGTAAAACGGCCTCGATTCACCTCAGCCGTTAGCCTTTGCCTTTGGCGAACAGTTCGTCGAGTTTTTGCTCGTAGTCGTGATAGCCAAGGTAATCGTATAACTCCATGCGGGTTTGCATGGTGTCGACAACGGCTTTTTGATCGCCATTATCAAGTATTGATTGGTAAACGTTCTCGGCAGCTTTGTTCATGGCGCGGAATGCACTTAGTGGGTAAAGCACCATCGCAGCGCCCCATTCGCCAAGTTGTTCTTTGTTCCAAAGTTCGGTTTGTCCGAATTCGGTAATGTTGGCAAGAATAGGGACGTCTAACGCTTCTGAAAATGCGCGGTAGTGTTCTTCAGTTTTTACTGCTTCTGCAAATATGCCATCGGCACCGGCCGCAACATAAGCCTTAGCGCGTTGAATGGCTTTTTCTAACCCTTCTTGAGCGAAAGAATCGGTTCGCGCCATAATGAAAAAGTCTGGGTCGGTTCTGGCATCTACCGCGGCTTTAATGCGATCGACCATTTCTTCTGTGCTCACAATTTCTTTGTTAGGGCGATGACCGCAGCGCTTTTGCGCAACTTGATCTTCCATGTGTACAGCCGCTGCGCCCGCTTTTTCCATATCGCGAATGGTTTTTGCAATATTAAATGCGCCGCCCCAGCCTGTGTCTATGTCTACCAATAAGGGTAAGTCACAGGCTGACGTGATGCGTTGTACATCCACAATAACGTCGTTTAGTGATGTCATGCCCAAATCGGGGAGCCCGTATGAAGCATTCGCAACGCCACCGCCTGAGAGGTATATCGCTTTGTGACCGATAGATTTTGCCATCATGGCGGTATAGGCATTAATGGTGCCTAATATTTGCAGTGGCTTATTGTCGGCCAGTGCTTGTCTGAATTTCTTTCCTGCACTCATAAGTAACACTCTCTGGTTTTAAATTAGGTTGGTGTGGCGCTAAGTTTGTTTTCAATATTGTTCTTTGAATAAAGAATATGGCGGCGCATTAGCATCTCGGCTAGCTCTTCATCGCGATTCGCAATCGCGTTCACAATGTGTCTGTGTTCGTCAAAGGCTGTAGTAACCCTTGGGCCAGCCATGCCTAGTTGAACGCGATACATGCGTACAAGATGATAGAGCCCGTCTATTAACACGCTAATGAGGTGGCTGTTTTTACTGCCAGTCACGATGCGGTAGTGGAAGTCCACGTCGCCGGCTTCTTGGTAATACAACTGGGCGTCTTTCACTTTATTGAAGTGAGAATCTAATAAGCCTTGCAGTGAGGCGACTTCTTCGTCGCTCATGTGTCTTGCAGCAAGGCGTGCGGCCATGCCTTCTAAGGCTTCTCTTACTTGGTAAAGCTGAATTAGCCCTTCAGGGGTTAGCGATACTACTTTGGCCCCAATATTCGCTTTCCGCTCAACTAGGTGGCAGGCGGCAAGTCGATTAATACCTTCGCGAATAACCGCACGGCTGACTTCGTATTTTGTCGACAAATCAGTTTCACTGAGTTTAGAGCCTGCAGGAATAACGCCTTCTACAATGTCTTTACGCAATTGAAAGAAGGTTCTATCTGCATTAGTTACAGGCTTTTCTAGGGTTATCTGTACCGACAAGCTATGCACCACAAAATAAATGTTATGTCGACAATATAGGGGGTTTAGGCTGCTTGGTCAAACTTTCTTAGTAGTTATTGTCGACAAAGTGGCGTTGGTTTTTATAAATTGAAAGGTTGAGCAAAATCTAAAAAGGTAACAATTTGCTGCTAATGCAAGAGGTTAATCTTAAAGGCTAGCGACAAGAGGCAAAGTATAAAGAAGGCGAATTGGGGTAGTGGGGCGGCTACAACCTGCGGTGCTTTTTGTCTGAAGGTTGTAAAGGTGTGGGAAAATATTGTCTAAATGGTCTAGTGAATAGTTAAAGGGAATCGGTTTTATGCTTAATAAGTAACCTATGCTAACGTAATGATTATAAATAATAATATGTCAATTGGAATGAGGGGGTTAGCACTGTTTTCGGCCTAACCAATTAGTCTAATTTTAAAGTCTCATTTTAATAAAAGTGCAATATTTCGCTATGCAAGTTAAAAGGAAGTCAGTATGATATTTCTCCAGTCTTCAAGCCAATACTCCAGTCGTGGGTAGATGGGGGCTGGTAGGGTAGAGAAAGTGACACTAAAACCAGTAGGGATACACGCCACTTTCATCAGGATATCCATAAATCAGCTAAATGTTACTCGTCGTAACGCCCTCTATTTTGTGAGTCTATTGGTTTTAAAGTTCCATAGAGAACTTGAAGCAGCCTAAAAACAATAAATTTTTTGACACTAAACACTCTCGCAAAGGGGTTACACATGATCACCAATACTGACGTGTCTAAGACACTAGTTAGTAGGCTTTCGCCTGTCGCTTTGGCAGTAGCGTTAACTGTACCTGCTATTTCTCATTCTGCATTTGCTCAAGAGGCTGAAGCCACTGAAGAACAAATGTATGAAGCGATTACCGTTACAGCAACCAAGCGTCCTCAAGTTATCTATGAAGTACCAATTGCAATTAGTGCATTTGACGGTGATATGTTAGCTGAACAAGGCATTACTGACTTAACGGATGTTGGTAAGTTTGTTCCAAACTTAAACGTAACGGGCTTTTCAGCGGGTCACACTTCTTCTGTAAACCCTTTTATTCGTGGTATTGGTCTTCAAGACCATCTTATCACTACTGATCCTGGTGTAAGCGTCTATGTTGATGGCGTTTATTTAGGCCGCCAAGTGGGTCAAAACTGGAGCTTGAATAACATCGAGCGTATCGAGGTACTTCGTGGTCCTCAAGGTACGCTATACGGTCGTAACTCTATTGGTGGTGCCATTAACATCATTACCAAAGAGCCAGATCAAGGCGATGTGACTAAAGTAAATGCAGAGTTCGGTACTCGCGGTCGTGTTAAGACTGACTTGTTCGTGAACCATGCATTATCTGACACCCTAGCATTCAACATGAACCTTGCTTACAACACCCGTGATGGTTTGGGCGAGTTCATTAACGTACCTAATGCAGAATATGATGTGGGCGAAACAGAAGATATTTCTGGTCGTATCTCGGTAAAATATGAGCCGTCTGATGATTTCCGTATGGTACTAACCGCTGATGCCAATAATGGTGACGGTGGTTTACGCCCTTACACAGTGCTTATTGATGAAATGCCAGATGGGCGTTTTTATGCTGGTACAAACAGCCTAGGTCTTGAGCTTAGAAATAGCGATGTAACCCCAGAAGGTTATGATATTTACGATAACGCTACAGGCACACCAGAAGTCACTGGCGTATCTAATGAAGCCCGTGGTGTGTCACTGACTACCGAATGGGATATTAGTGACGATTACACCGCTAAAGTCGTTGCTAGCCGCCGTACATCTAAGTACAAAGCGGGTCTGGATGATGATGGTACTATCTACTCGTTAGACCAATACCCAGAGCGTGGTGAAGCAGACCAAACGTCAATTGAAGTTCAATTGAATGGTTACATCAATGAGTACACTGACTTTGTTGCTGGCCTTTATTACTTCAATGAAGAAGGTAGCAACCGTCAAGGTAGTGATTCAAGTTTTGATGGCGGTGGCAACACCCTTCAACTTGACCAAGAAACCACAAGTAAAGCGGTATACCTAAACCTTCGTCATGACTTAACTGACGAGCTTAGTGTATCTGGTGGTATTCGTTACACTGAAGATGAAAAAGACGCGTCTGCAAATGTATTCGATGCGCTTGGCACCATTTATGACTCAAATGAGTGGGACGAAGTAACGTGGGAATTGGCGACCAACTATACCTTTGAAAATGGCATGACAGGTTATGCCACCATTCAAAACGGTTATCAGTCAGGTCAATATCCTGCTCGTCCATACTGCCTAATTGGCGAGTTCTTTGGCGCGGGTGGCTTCGATGATTTAGACGGCGCAGTAGCAGCAGTTAATGCAAGCAACTGTTTTGAAGCCTCTGACAACATTACAGCGGTGAACTACGAAGTGGGCCTTAAAGGTCGTGTAAATGAATACTTTGACGTGAGCATTGCAGTATTTAACACTGAGTTTGAAGACTTACCGTACCAAGTAAGCCAAGTTAGTGAAGGTGGTTTTGATACGGCTAACTTAGTGGTTGAGCAAACGTCACGTGGTATCGAGCTAGATACGACCTTGAACGTAGGCAACTTCAGTATGCTAACCAGCATTGGTTACATGGATGTTGAAGTTGATGAGCAAGACGGATTTAACCCTGTTGCGCCATTAACGCCTGATTTAACTTTCGCAATTGGCCCGTCATACACCTTCGACCTTGAAGGCGGTGATAAAATTCGCGCACGTATCGACTATTCATACCGCGCAGAAATGTACGGCGAGCCTAGTTCAGAGCCTACTCGTATGACGAACATTGATAGCCGTGAATTGGTTAATTTCGATGTTGCCTATACGCCAGCAGATGAAGGTTATACGGTTGCTTTATATGGCCGTAATATCTTTGATGAGCGTTATGACAACGCTCGCTTAAATACTGGGGATTATATTATCCAAGTATTAAGTAATGACGCGAGTGAGTTTGGCGTACGTTTCTCAACTGAGTTTTAATTAACGAATTGAGTAAGTTAAAAAGACAAACGCTACATCTGAAATAGGGGTAGCGGATATAACAAAGGCTGGTTTATAACCAGCCTTTTTGTTTTGCGATTCTGGCGGCATCTACACGGTTTGTTGCATCAAGTTTTGCGATGGCTTCAGACAAATAATTACGCACGGTACCTTCTGACAAAAACAGCTTCTGCGCAATATCATGGGTTTTTAATCCGTCAGCGGCGAGTTTCAGTGCTTTGCTTTCTTTTGCCGAAAGCGGGTTGTTATCATTCAGTGCCATTAAAGCAAGTTCGGGGCTAATAACTCTTTCGCCTTTTACAATTTTATGTAATGAGTTAACAAGGTACTCACTGTCAGCCTCTTTTAAAACAAACCCTTTAGCGCCCAGTGCCAGCGCTCGCTTTATGTAGCCAGGTTTGGAGAATGTGGTCATTACCACCACTTTGCTGTCTATAGATAAAGCTGCAAGCTTTTCTGCTAAATCTAGCCCCGAGACTAAGGGCATCTCAATGTCGGTAAGAATAATATCGGGGGCTTCGTTTGCGCCAAGCCAATCTAGCGCTTCTTGTCCATTAGCGCACTTCCCACTTATTTCAAAGTCGTCTTCTAAAGACAATAAGGTGGCGATAGCATCACGCACCAAAGATTGGTCTTCTACCACTAAAATTCGATTCATTGCCGGTTGCTCGATATAGAATTAGTCATATTTCAATGTGTGCTCTGTGCGTTATTATCGGGTTTAGAAAGTAGCGGTAATTGAAGTGTTAGCACGGTTGGGGAGCCCCACTGAAACTCAACCGTTGCATTAATGAGTTCAGCTCGCTCGCGAATGCCTTGAACGCCGTTGCCCTCAGTTTGGCAGTGGCTGTTACCATTATCAGTTATAACGAGAGTCAACATATCGTTGGTACATTGAAGGGTAAGCGTTGCTTGGTTGCCCTTACTATGACGAAGAATATTCGTAGTCGCTTCTTTTACTATTAACGACAATTGAGTTTCTTGAAGGGGAGTAAGGTGAGTGAAGCTGCTTTCGTCTACATCGCTCACTTCATGAAAACCCTGCTCCGACAACTTAGCCATATTTTTAGCGATTTCCTGGCTAAAGGAAAGGTGTTTAATGCCACTTACCGTTTGCCTAATCTCACTGAGTAGTTGCTGAGACAGCTGCGCCAATGCTTTTACTTCTGCTTGAGCTTCAGCGGTGCGGCCTTTAGACAGTAATTTATCGGCCACTTGAGCCTTCAACGAAATGCTGCTTAATGCATGACCAGCTACATCATGGAGATCACGGCCTATTCGTTCACCGTTTGGACGACGACCTTGCATTTCGGCTAGAAGTTCGGCTGGGGCTTGCTCGCCATCTTGCCGTGGCGTTACTCTTACTTGTGACATAATGTTTACTCCTAATTAAACGCCACTTTAGTCATTAAAGTGGCTAACTTGGAGCGAAAGCTTACGGGGAATGAACGTACTTAACCACAGAGATTATCTTTTACCATGGTGAATATTTTCTTTACTGCTGTATTTTATCAAAGTACTCCTGAGCTTTAATCTCTTTTAGCCCGCGGGTTTTCTACCTCTTTAAACAGCCATTCTTTAAATGCGTGTATTCTTGGCAGTTCAGCACATTCGAGGCGGTAAATAACGTAATACGCCAAAGGCGATTCAAAATAAATATCAGGGAATAACCTGACCAATCGCCCTGCGGCTAGATCATCTTTAGCCATAACACTGCGTGCTAACGCCACGCCGTGACCATCAATAGCTGATTGCAATACAGCCGCTGAGTTATTTATTTGAATGCTTTTAGTGGTTAAAGGGCCTGTTACTCCGGCTTTTTTTAACCACGCCGACCAAGACGGAAACCCCATATGGTCGTCCATTGATTGATCGTGTATTAGGGTTTCGTTCAATAATTTATCTATGGTGTTTAAGCGGTTTGAGTCTTCTAAAAACTTAGGTGAGCATACCGGGTATACCTCTTCATCCATTAGTTTTTCTGCGCTCAAGCCTTGCCAAGTGCCTGTACCAAAGCGTATGCCTATATCTATGCGCTGCTCAGTAAAATCAACAGGCTTTAAATTAGTATTTAAATTCACACTGGTTTGCGAACATATTTCTTGAAAAAAATGCAACCTAGGCAATAACCACTTGGCGGCAAATGCGGGGCTTACTGCCACTGTTAACGCGCCACTTATGGTGTTGTCTTTTAAAATCTCTAGCCCTTGGGCTAGTTTATCAAAGCCTTCGCGTATTAATGGCAGGGCACTTTGCGCGGTTTCGGTGGTTACTAGCCGTGTTTTACCTGAGCTCATTCTATGAAATAGCGGCGTGTCGAGCCACTCTTCTAATGTTTTTACCAGCTGCCCAACGGCTGCAGGCGTTACATTTAGCTCTTCAGCTGCCGCTGAAAAACTTTGGTGCCTTGCGCTTGCTTCAAACGCTTTTAATGCATTGAGGTGTATAGGTGATTTCATACGATAAACTTTTTCTTTACTGATGATTCAGATTATCTCGTTTGTTAAAGCAAGTAAATAAGTAAAAAATACCGCCCAAGCCAACCAGCAAGTTACTTGCTATTAGGCAACCCAATACTTTTTATTTATATAACAAATACAGCGCTTAGTGGCGCTTGGAGCAATAAACATGACTAAGCAATTTTCAGGTAAAAAGTTACTCGTTATTGGTGGTACTAGCGGAATGGGTTTTGACACGGCTCGATTAATTTTAGAGCAAGGCGGCCACGCTGTTATTGTTGGCCACCGAAAAGAAAAAGCCCAAGCAGCAAAAGAGCAGTTATCAGCTTTAGGCACTGTTGAGGTGTTAACCGCTGATTTAACCAGCGACGAAGGCGTGCAAAACTTAATTAACACACTTTCACAAGACCACGCAGACGTCGATTTACTGGTAAATGCGGCCGGTGTGTTTTTCCCTAAACCATTTTTAGAGCACGAAGCAGCTGATTACGATCAGTACATGCAAATTAACCGCGCGCTATTTTTTATTACTCAAAAAGTAGCCGCTAATTTAGTTACAGCAAAACGCGCAGGCGCCATTGTTAATGTGGGTTCTATGTGGGGTAAGCAAGCTATTGCCGCTACACCATCGTCAGCGTATTCAATGGCTAAAGCAGGCTTACATGCGCTAACTCAACATTTAGCAATGGAATTAGCCGTGCACAACATTCGCGTCAATGCAGTATCGCCAGCGGTTGTACAAACGCCAATTTACGAAGGTTTTATTCCTAAAGCACAAGTAAACGATGCCCTACAAGGCTTTAACAGTTTCCACCCAATTGGCCGTGTAGGTACCAGCGAAGATGTCGCCAATACCATTGCGTTTTTACTCAGCGACAAAGCTGCTTGGGTCACAGGTGCCGTATGGGATGTTGACGGCGGCGTAATGGCAGGTCGTAACTAAATATCGTAAGCGCTAATGGGCTAAAGCTGCCCGTAGCTAAATTTAATCACTGGAGAACAAATATGGTTTATTTACAAATTACACTAAATGTTGACCACGGTAATAGAAAAGCAGCAGCAGAGGTTTTTAATACCTACAAAGCCCCATTTTTAGACACTGTAAGAGGCGCAGTTTCAAAAGAGTTATTAGCGCGTGATGAAGATGTACAGGTACTTCACGGCTTTGAAACTATTGAGCACGCTCATGAGTACTTAGAAAGCGATTTATTTAATGCAGATGTGGTTACCGCGCTCGCGCCACTACTTACTAATGAACCAGAAGTACGCATTTACTGCGTAGCTTAGTAAAAATTTAAGATAGGAAAGTAAAAAAATGTCACAAGATTGGAACGCGTACCGCACCGAAGTAATGAACACTGTAGGTGCGTTTGCTAAGCAAAGCCCAGATACCCTACGCGGATTAATGACAATGGATGGCGCTGGCGAAAAGACAGGCCACTTAACGCCTAAATTACATGAGCTAATTAGCGCTCGCTGTTGCAGTAACAACACGTTGTGATGGGTGTATTGCGATGCACACTAAAAAAGCGGTTGAGCACGGCGCAACAATTGGTGAAATATCTGAAGCGTTAGGCGTTGCTGTAGCCTTAAATGCAGGTGCTGCGCTAACTTACAGTGCACGAGTACTTGACGCTCACGCACAATTACAAAACGCTTAATAAGCGTAAATTTATACCAATTCGCTTAATTAAGTGATCTATTTTGAGGTTGGAAAAACGTGTTGATAGTTAGGCAAAAAATTCGCTATTAAGTTGTTCTAAATGAGAATTTTTTAACGCAGGTAGCGAAACGCTAAGCCCCGCAAAATGATTAAGTATTAGTGCGGATTGGTATCATAGAGCAATAACATACATTATTGCTCTTATTTGATTTAGGTTAGATATATGCGAGTCAATTCAGATTTTTCAAAAAACGCTTTAATGCTGCCAAGTCAATATAGTTGGCAAACATCGCCTCAGGCGGGTGTTGAGCGGGTAATGCTCGACAGAATAGGCGCTGAAAAAGCCAGAGCAACTAGCGTAGTACGCTACGCGCCTGAGTCTACTTTTCCAAGCCATGCTCACCCAGGTGGTGAAGAAATATTGGTACTTTCGGGCACTTTTTCAGATGAGTCGGGCGACTACCCACAAGGCTTTTATTTACGAAACCCGCCAGGGTCTTCACATGCACCTAAAAGTAAAAGTGGCGCAACCATTTTTGTAAAACTGTGGCAAATGTGCGTAACAGAAGCCACCTCTGTGCGCATAAATACACACGATCCGGCTACGTGGATAACCCAAAATAACCGCCTAATATGCCCGCTTTATCAAGATGATAACGAAGTAACTAAACTGGTAAAGTTAACCCCGCAACAGCCCCTATTTGATAACCTAAAAGCACATAATGCCTTAGAGCTATTTGTACTGGGCGGCAGCGTAATACACAACGAGGTAGAATATTCAAAAGGAAGCTGGCTAAGGCTGCCAAGCACGAGTAAAGCGTTAATATCTGCGGGAAATAACAGCGCTACAATTTACCTAAAAGTAGGTAATTTTAAAAACATAGGCTGTGGAGGCTAAATAATGCGTACAAAAATTGCGATTATAGGCGGTGGGCTAAGCGGCGTGTATGCAGCTTACCAGTTAGAGCAATGCGGCATTACCGATTACATATTGCTTGAAGCCAGAGACCAATTAGGTGGCCGTATTATGGACTTTACAAGCCTGTCGCAAGCGACAACAAATAGCTTTGATCTTGGCCCAACGTGGTTTTGGCCAGAGTTTCAGCCGCAATTAAATGCCATTATTAAAACCCTAAACCTAGAAACATTTGCCCAGTACGAGCAAGGCAATACGCTAGTAGAGCGCTCACATACACAACCGCCCACAGCAATGCCCGGTTATACGCATGCGCCTACGTCTATGCGGTTAAAAGGTGGCATGGGCACACTTATTAATGCCTTACATGCAAAGCTTAGCAACAAACACATAGTGACCGGCGCTTTGGTTAAAACAATTACCCACCAACACGGTAATATTGAAGTTAACTTTAGCACCTCAAACACAACCGATAATAAAGTAAACGTTGAGCACGTAATGCTTGCGCTACCACCACGCTTAGCCGCAAGCCAAATAACATTTACCCCCGCATTGCCAAGCGATTTAGTACCGCAGTGGCAAAATACCGCAACCTGGATGGCACCCCACGCTAAGTATATTGCAGTGTACGATACGCCATTTTGGCGTAAGCAAACGCTCTCGGGCAGCGCCCGCAGCAGTGTTGGGCCAATGGCAGAAATACACGATGCATCAAATCCACTAGGCCAAGCCGCATTATTTGGCTTTATTGGCATACCCGCTGATGATCGAAAACGCATTAGTAATGAAGATTTTATCACACACTGCAGAGCGCAATTAGTCAGGCTTTTTGGCGCACAAGCCGCCACTCCCAAAGCCGATATTATTAAAGACTGGGCACAAGACCCACTCACAGCAACACATTTAGATACACATGCTGCGAATACACATGCACCAGCACCTTACATAACCGCGCAAAATGGCCCGTGGTATCAAAATTTAGTCGGTATTGGCAGCGAATGGTCGGTGCAATTTCCAGGCTATGTAGCTGGTGCGGTTGATGCAGCAAACATAGGCGTTGAGCTGTATTTAAAAAAAGTTAACGCGTGATGTGTAGAGGCTGAGGTTTGAGCTTAGTGCTTTAATGGATAGCTCATAACGGCAGCTGATGGACGGTTATGAGCGAACTTCGGAGATTAGACATAATTTTTGCGCAAATCCGCTTCAGACAAGGAGCGGACATTCATCACTCTCTGCTTTTAATTCCGTTATGTGCCATTAACGGTCGTTCGACGATGCTCTGCAATGAACAATTATTCTTTGTTTGGATGTTTATTTTCAGTAGTTCTGTATTCTAAGAACCCCTGAATAGTGTTGTATGTGTTTTCTGTGACAAATGGCTTTAAAGTGTTAATGAAAGTATTAAAATTTGCTGGATTTCCATCATCTACTTGATGGTTGAAATTAGTCCATATATCAAAAATACTAACTTTATTTTCTAGGGCTAATTCGTCAGTTGCAATAATTTTCCAGAAGACCAAACCGCATTCATACAAAGCATCATATTTTTTTTGCTGAATTAGCGCTCCAAAAGATTGTTCGCTTGTGTTTTTAAGGCAATTTTTTGTATCCGTACTAAATTTTTCTTTTGCGTAATTACGATATTTGCTGCCCAAACTATTTAGCAATTCGTAAGCCATATATTCTGCGCCACCTTCATGAATCCATTGCTGTTCGATGGCCGAAATATTTTTTGCCTCTCCTTGAAAAACATGTGCGATTTCGTGTGCAAAAAACCAACTAACTTGAAACTCGTTTAAATCTGCAATAGCTTTCTTTCCATACCAGTGCATGAATACTTGATTGGGAAGTGTTCCTCCTTGATTTCCATAAGAACCACTATTATCGTCACTGTAAGAGGCGAATAGTGTTGGTTTGAACTTCAGCTTGCCCAATTTTTCAGAAAAATAGACCATCATTTCAGGTATTTGTCGTTGAAGAGCTTTGAAAAGGATCGAAGGCAGTTCATTGTCAATTAAAGCGAAAATATCTTCGTTTTCAATTGGCACTGCTGAGCCAACATAAACCTTTTGTCCTTCATCCTTGTCTACCCAAGAAGACTTTCCTTTAAAGCTCTTACCATCAACAATTATTAAATCGGTATTGTTAGATATAAGAGTTATTTCCCAACTGTTCTGATAACCAGTACAAGTATTCGGACAAGCAAAAAATCGCCCTGAATGAATAAGCATACTTCCATCAGAAAATGGCGAAAAAGGCGCATAGTCTTTTGGTAACGCAATATAGGTTGGAGTCAAGTACAGACTAACTTTTGTAAATTTGGTTGAATCGCTTTTCCTGATTATTTCCTTATTATCTAAAACGGTAACAACAAAATTATCATCCAGTGGACGCCATCTAAAAGTTCGAGATTTATCTGGGGAGCTTTTGAACGCCAACATATCTATTTGAGCATCTGTTCTATATGTCAAAATCCATTCATTCTGAACTGTTTTTTCAATAGTCGTCTCGACGTTCGTTTCTACACCACTGGCCATTAGCGGTATGAGTAACAGTAGGCATATATTAAATGTCTTCAATCCAAGTTCCATTTTTTGATTGCATTAATTCTTCTAAAATTCATGTTTTTAAATATACCCAGCAAGCCCCACTAAGTCACTTTTCGAACAAAATTATTACCATGTTCTGGTTTGCCGAGACTCCGCAGATCGCTCATTTCTGTCGTTTGTTGTTGCACGACTCAGCGGCAGTTAAACGTACTTTGCCGCCCATCATCCTTCCTGTCAGGCTCAAATAGACAAGGGACGGACATTCAATGCATCGAAAACTGGTCAGCATTAGCGAATCCAGTGGAGGCCACACTTTTCGAGGCTTAAAGAATCAAAGTAACTTGTTAGCTAGTTACAACATAATCTGATGGGTAACTTATTCACGGCTTACGTTAGCAGTGCTGTGATGTAGGAAAAACACGTACTAGTTAGAACTCTTAGTCAAGCACCTGATTCCACGTATTTCTTATATATTTCTTATGCTTATATTACTTTACAAATTGCATTATAGACATGAAACGCAAAATTTTAAATTTGCGTTTCACTTCTACTGTGTTATGTTTATATTTCGTCAACAACCAGAACTCCACAATGGCTAAATTGAGAATAGAAAAGGCACCCAGCTTTAATTTTGATTCAGAGTTTAGTGCAATTCACCCATACATAACTAAGTATTCTGATACTGATGAACAAGGCCGTTATCTACATTGGTCACAATTTAAGTGGCGCGTGGATAAAGGTGATGACGTTGAGTTGGCATGGAAAACTGTTTTATTCAAACGTGGTCTCAATTTGAAACATACAGGCCTTCAAGATCCAGGAGGAATTTCATTTACATATAATATTCCAGCAAGTATGGAATCGAAATTGTATCATCTTGATAAATTAGCTGGTGGTAACGTTGGAAGTATTGAAGAATCAGCTGCTAGTGATAGCCTCCAGAATAGGTTTCTTGTTTCCTCACTAATTATGGAAGAAGCGATTACAAGTGCGCAACTGGAGGGGGCCTCTACCACTCGGGAGGTGGCTAAAAAAATGCTTGAGGAAGAACGGGAACCAATAGATGAAGATGAAAGAATGATTCTTAATAACTTTTTACTTCTCAAACATGCAGAACGAAAAGCTGGAGAACCATTAACTATCGACTTGATTCTAGAGTTTCATTATTTCGCCACGTTTAAGACATCGGAAAACAACGTAGTACCAGGTAGTTTTAGGGAAGCCAACGATATTTACATTGAAGATGGCGACGGAAATATTGCCCATCGCCCTCCCGATTTTAAGTTAATTGAAGATAGACTAAGATCTTTGTGCGCATTTGCAAATATTGATCACACGTCTGAAAGCGGTTCAAGTTTTATGCATCCAATATTAAAAGCAATCATACTGCATTTTTTTATAGGATATGAACACGCTTTCAGAGATGGAAATGGTAGAACTGCGAGAGCACTGTTTTATTGGTTTATGCTAAAGAGTGATTATAAACTTTTCAAGTATGTTTCAATATCAAAACTATTGAGAGAAAACCCAAGAGATTACGGAGAGTCTTTTTTATATACAGAAAGAGGACACAACGATCTTACGTACTTTATTTATTATCAACTAGACATAATCATTCAAGCGTTTAATGATTTGAAAAGTTACCTTGAAAATAAAGTAAGTGATTTTCAGAAAATTACAGCTCTGCTGGAGCAAACAAAGTGGGGTAAGAGGCTTAACTTTGTCCAAATTGACTTGATCAAGAAAGCTGTTAAGGAACCTGGAAGAGCGTTTACAGTGAAAGAAACCGCCAACAGTTATAACATTGCTGAAAATACTGCTCGGAAGTATCTAAAAATGCTTTCAAACGAAGGGCTCTTTCTCTCTTCAACGCACGGTAAGACCGCCTTATTTATAGCTCCTTCAGAATCTGCACTCACGAATGCTCTCAGAGGCCATGGCTAGTCTGTGTATTAATTTGCGTTGAAAAACTTTAATGCGTGCAGAACGCAACAACGGTACTGTGAAAGTTTCAATAAGCCAACGGCCGCCCTACGTACACAACGGACTGTCAGATATAGTTAAGTTAGGTTGTTGAAGTGTCAGTTTAAATCCGCGATAAACCCTAAATAAGCACAGTCATTCGCTTCCTCTGAGCAGTAGCACTTGCCCGTGCTACCTCAACTCACCTGCTTTTTAAGTCGCTTTTTCAAAACTGAGTCGCCATCAGTTTTTGATAACATTAGGCTGTCGGTAATACTAAGCAGCGCAACTACTGCCATCATCGCCATAGCAATTTTGAAGTTGATAAGCGACGGATCGCTATTTGGATTACCCACCATCAGTGAAGCTACGGCCAGCATAAGCGCAGAAATGGTGATCCCCATGCCACGGTTCATTTGCATGAGTATTGCACCCAGTGTATTGGCATCGCGCATTTTGTCTTTTGGCACATCCGCAAAGGCGATGGTGTTTAATAAGGTTAAATGCATCGACCTATTCACACCGCTAACAAACAAAATAACCGCAATCACAACCGATGAACTTTGTTGAGTAATTAGCGATAGCGCCACAAAACCCAGTGAGATCATAATGCCATTTGCAATAAGCACACGCTTAAAGCCAAAGGTGTTCATTATCCAGGTAGTCGCGGGTTTAATGGCAATATTACCCACAAACAGCCATAGCAATAATGTACCTGCTTCCACCGGCGAGTAACCCATTCCCAATTGCAGCATAAGCGGCACCAAAAATGGCGCACTGCCTAACGCTATACGTACTACCGAGCCGCCGTACATTGACAATCGAAAGGTGCGATACTGCATGGCTTCAAAAGAAAACAGAGGTTTTTTAGCACGGCGAATATGAAACACCGCAGCTATCAATAATAACAGTCCAAACACGGTCACCACGCTGCCCAATAGGGTAGAGGTGTTGTGACCAGCAAATAGTTCTATACCGGCCATAAAAGAGGCAAAGCCAATACCGGTTAGCAGAAAACCTACTACATCAAACTTACCCACATTCGCGGTGAAGTTCTCAAGCAAATAGGCGGAAGCAATAAGCGCGAATATGCCTAATGGCACGTTCATAAAGAATATCCATTGCCAGCTCAAGTGGGTGGCAATCCAACCCCCTAATACAGGGCCAAGAATAGGGGCACTTAACGCCGGCCACGTGATAATAGCCACGGTTTTAACTAGCTTTTCTTTTGGTAAGTCTCGCAGCACCACTAAACGTCCTACGGGCACCATAAGCGCGCCGCCAATGCCCTGCATAATACGAGACAAGGTAAAGCTAGTTAGGTTAGTGCTAATTCCACATAATATTGATGCCACCACAAAAATGATAATGGCGGCCATGAAGACATTACGGGCACCAAATTTGTCGGCCACATAACCACTTAGCGGAATAAAAAAGGTAACGGCAACAAGGTAGGCAGAAACGCCAATAGAAAGCTGAGTTGCTGGCACGCCGAAATCAGCGGCAATAACGGGAAGCGCGGTGGTGATCACCGTGGCATCCAGAATTTCCATAAACAAGGCCCCAGCAACAAGTAGGGCCGTTGCGGTATCGCGACTAAATGATCTCAAATGCGCGCACTACGCGGGCTACGCCCGTTATGTTCCTTGCAATATCTACAGCTGCATTAGCTTCTGCATTGGTTAATCGGCCCATTAAGAACACTTCAGAATCTTGCACTACCACACTAACCTGTAAGGCTGGCACGCGTTCATCGGCCACTATCTTGGTGCGTACTTTTGATGCAAGCCATATGTCATTAGCTTGAGTACCCGCCCCAATAGGTTCACCAATGCGAATTTGATTGTGAATTTTCTTGAGGTAATCGACTTCCTGAGCCCGTCTAACCGCTTCATCAATTAACGCTTGCGTGGGAGCTTGGCCAGTAAGTAAAGCAATGCCGTTATACATATCGACTTGTAGATTGGTTTGCTCTTTTAGCGCTTCACTCTTTGACCATTGATAAGCCACAGCGCGACCTGCGTTTTGGTCATCAAGTTGAGTACCAACGGTGCGTCTGTCGTTCGCCACTTTCGCAGCCATCGCACCCGCGGCGCCAACCGCCACCACGCAGCCCTGTAATTGCATTACAAAAAGAAGTGATACAAGAGTAATAGTTAACGTCTTAACTCGTTTCATAAATGGGTAAACGTTATTCGTCTCCAAGGTCGGCCGGGAATAAGCTGTCATCAATGCATTCACATAAATTGTGAATCACCAACAAGTGAACTTCCTGAATGCGGGCAGTGCGGTTAGAAGGCACACGCACTTCAACATCGTGCTCGCTTAAGAAGCCTGCCATTTCACCACCGTCTTTACCGGTTAAGGCTACAATGGTCATATCACGAGACAAGGCTGCTTCCATGGCGGCAATGACATTTCGTGAGTTACCACTGGTTGATATAGCAAGCAAAATATCGCCAGACTGACCTAACGCACGAACTTGTTTGGCAAAAATTTCATCGTAGCTATAGTCGTTAGCAATGGAAGTAATAGTAGAAGTATCAGTGCTTAACGCAATAGCTGGAAGGCTAGGGCGATCGCGTTCATAGCGGTTAAGCATTTCAGAAGAAAAGTGCTGAGCATCACCTGCCGAACCACCGTTACCGCAGCTTAAAATCTTATTACCGCGAATTAGCGCTTCAACCATCATCATGGCTGCTTTTTCAATTGATTCAGGCAAAATTTCAGATGCAGCAATTTTGGTTTGAATACTTTCAGTAAAGTTCGCTTTAATTTGTTCAATCATACTTCTTTTCTCTGCATTTCAGGATATCAAGCAATCTCAACAATGAGTGCACATCAGGCTGTAGGAGGTTGGCTTGAGAATTCGGCGCAGGCAGTATTTAGGCTTCCGTAAACACGCTGTGAACCCATCCATGGGAGCTCCGCTGCCGCATCCATGCGGCGGAGGGTTTACTACAGCCTAAGTACTACCTACACCTAATCACCAGCACACCTAACCGCTACGCGCTTTTTATCCAATATTTTTAAGCCACTGAAGGTCGCTTCCGTCAATGGCGATAACGTCTATGCGTAATGGGGTAGACGCGGGATTAAAGTTATTATCTAACAAATAGAACGCAAACGCAGCCTGAATTCGTTGAAGTTTCTTCATTGTGACAAATTCAGCGGCCTGACCGTACTGTGACTTTTTGCGAAACTTCACTTCTACACAAACAATGGTGTCACCATCTTGCATAACAATATCAAGTTCACCACGTTTGGTTCGGTAATTACGACAACGTAATGTAAGCCCTTGTTCCTCTAAATAAGTAACGGCCTTGTTTTCTGCTGCATTCCCTTGCAATACGGACAATGTAGTTTACTCCATTAGCATTTGCACGCGCTCGTTACGAATAACGGCTTGAGGTAAGTTTCGTTCTACTTCACTGTTTTCATTCAGCGTAAGTGTGCCGGTTAACCCGTCGAATGTTATGTACGACAAGGTCGTTAGCATCCCTAATTGGGGGAGTAATTCGTAAGCGTCTACACCGAACGCGAACAGTCTATTTTGCAACGTACTGCGATCGGGCCAAGTTTGGTTGGTTTGCTGAGCAAGTTGCTGCCATTTATGGTCTGGCATCATCCATGGCATGTCGATAAAGCGAACGTTTTGTAAATCACGCCACTGGTTCTTGCCACTGTTGTAGTCCATTGAACGAGAGGTCGCATAAACAGGCACTTGTTTTCCATCGTACGGGTTTAAGCTCGCTTCTATTATGGGGTTAAGAAGTTCGGTATCTTGCGGCGACGCGAATGCAACAATGGCATCAATGTCTCGCCTGCTGCGGGGCATGTTGTAAACTTCTTCGTTCGTCATATATTCAATTTGGTTAATACGCTGATTACTTTGGGCTACATCTAAAGCCTGCGTGATGCCTTCTCTTAGTGACTCACTATCATTGAACGTTACTGAAGTGATGTTAGCCTTGCGGGCTTGGGCTTCTTGTTCGTGCAGCGTGTTCCAACGATTTTTAAACGCATCGTTCATACGCTGGTACAAGTTACTTTGCGCTGCAATAACAATTGGGGCTCTAAAGCCTTTGCTATAAATAAACTCTGCAAGCTGATTGGCTTCATCTTCCGGCGCAAGGGCGAAATAATTAACCGCTGGTGCTGTGGTGGTAGGCATCTCAGATTCAGCGTTAACGCCTTCTGGGTTTAAAGGCTCTGAGTTTACTGACGCTGAGATTACTGAGGCTGAGCTATCTGAAATTGTCGGCATTTCATCCGGGCGGTTCAACGCCAACATGTTCACGCCAGGCGGTAACGCGGGTATTAATTGCTCAACGGTTTCTTTTAGTAGCGGGCCGACTATAAATTTAGCATCGCCAATGGCGGCGACCAGGGTTTGTGTATCGGCGTTGGTGGTATCAACAAACCGAATGTCAGGCATACTATTTGGGTTGCTGCTTTGTTGGAGCTGTTGGTAATAACCCGCCATAATGCCATCTTTCACCGCCTCACCAGTAGCCGCAAGCCTTCCGCTTAACGGCAATAGAACAACAAGTTCACGAATTTGAGGGGCAGTTAGTGCCTGCGCTAAGGCAACCTCTTTGGGTAAATGCTGTGCCAACATATGGCCTGCATAAACCTGTTGATATTGGGCAATGGACTGATTCAACTGCTGCGGGTTTCGTGCACTTTCAACGGTTAACTGACGAAGAGCAAAGAAGGGTTGCAATTTAGGGTACTGATTTTCACTTTGGGTGAGTTCATCAGCAGGTATTTGGTTTAATAATGCCCAAACTTTAGCGACTTTTTGTTCGTCTTCTAGTTCAGTAGACAAAACGCTATTGGCCGCCTTAGCCCACAAACCTTGCTTGGCATAAAGGTCTGCTTCCAGCGCCGCCAGTTTGGCAACAAGGGCAGGGCTAGTATTCACATCTTCCAGCATGGCAGTAAGTTGTGCTGGCGATGAAGAAGGGTCGTTCTGATATGCCATTGCAACATGTATGGCGTAGCTATCTTGCAACGAGGTAGCTACACCGTCTTGTTTCATTTCAAACAAGATTTGCTGCGCTAAAATAGTATCGTCTTGCGCGAGATAAAGACCCACTGCATCTAGTAGTAAGGTATCTCGTTTTACTTTATCTCGGGTTTGAAGCCATACTTTTTTGGCTTCTACCAGCTTGTGTTCTGGCGTGATATGTTGCTTTACTGGCGCTTCTACCGGCTCAGTATTGATAATCTTAGGTGCCGAGGTGGGTTCAGGTGTGCTCCCGCAGCCTGCTAAATATAGCACGCTGGTGGCTGTCGCCATTGCAAAGGTAATGCGCTTTGTAAAATGTCCAATGTGACCCACAGTCTGTTTCCTTTCACTTCGTTTAACGGCAAGTAGCGGCAAGTTTATCCTAACCACGATGAAAATCTACGTTTGCCGACGTAAACTAGCCCAATGGCGTGGTACACTTTCTTTATTATTCGTTATTTTTATTGTTTATATGACCAATTTCGCCACCTTGTATATCGTTCCTACACCTATCGGCAACCTTGATGATATTAGCGCCCGCGCTATCGAGGTATTAAAACAGGTTAACTGGATTGCTGCGGAAGATACACGACACAGCTCTCGGTTGTTACAGCACTTCAGTATTTCTACACGTACCTTATCGCTGCATGATCACAATGAAGATAAACGTACCGCGATGCTGGTACAGCGCTTAAAAGACGGCGAATCTGTGGCGTTAATCAGCGATGCGGGCACGCCATTAATTAGCGATCCTGGTTTTGTATTTGTTAGGCGCTGCCGAGAAGAAGGTATTCCTGTTATCGCATTGCCAGGCCCATGTGCCGCTATTACCGCGTTAAGTGCTTCTGGGCTGCCAACAGACCGATTTATTTTTGAAGGCTTTTTACCGGTAAAAACACAAGCTAAAGACAACCAACTTGCCGAACTAAAAGCGCGTACTTGCACGAGCGTATTTTATGAAGCACCGCGCCGTATTTTAGCCACAGTGAAAGACATTGCCCGTGTGCTAGGAGACAGACACATAGTGGTCGCCAAAGAGCTTAGCAAAACCTTTGAAACCTATGTGAGTGGTACGCCGGGTGATGTTATTGATTATTTAGAAGCAGACGCAGCCCACCAAAAAGGTGAGTTCGTGGTGATGGTGTCGCCAGCTCAAGTGAATTTATCTGAAATATCGGCTGAAGCCATGTCGCTTTTAACCACGTTATGTGACCACATGCCATTAAAGAAAGCCGCAGCAGTGGTGGCTGAGCATTATGACTTGAAAAAGAATGCCTTGTACCAAGCTGGGCTAGACGCAAAAGGTGCGAAAGACGCTGATTGATCTCAGACCTATGGGTTAAGGGTACCTATCTAAACAATATAGTTAACACACAATAGGCTTAGCGCATTTTGCACTATCGCTTATCACGTTAAGTGTAAGGTTGGAGGATAGTTATGAGTCAGCAAGTTTTGAAAATTGAGATGCCAGAGGGTAAATGGGTTGTCGATATTTTTGGTAAATCCGGCGATTCCGGCGAGTACGATTTAATTCACCCTAATACGCAGGTGAAGTTAGCCTTAGCCGATGAAATGCATGGGTTTCGGTATAATCTTACTGGCCCTGAAGGTACGCCATTTGCTATTTATCTTGATGATACGGTTATCGCGGAAGGCACGGTTGATAAAAGCCAGAATCTTAACGGTACAGGCATTTTATAAAATAGGTTTTTATCCACTACGCTGTATTCAAACGTCATAAATAGAAATGCCCGCTGGCGTTAACGCAGCGGGCATTTATTTTTTAGTTAAAAGGCGCTATCTACTGCTTACGACAAGCGGCCTTTAAAGTCTTCGTAAGAAAATTGGCGAACAATTTCGAACTCACCGTTTTTACGCAAAATACCAATGGCGGGGTGTTCAACGCCGTTGAAGAATGATGTTTTCACCATGGTGTAATGCATCATGTCTTCAAACTGAACCCGATCGCCGGCTTTTAATGGCGCATCAAACGAGTAAGTATCAATAACATCACCGGCTAAACAGGAATTTCCACCTAAGCGATAGTCGTAGGCTTTCTCGCCAGGTAACGCTGCATTTAAAATCGTCGGCCGATAAGGCATTTCAAGTACATCAGGCATGTGCGCCGTGGCTGAAATATCTAAAATGGCAATATCACCATCATTGTTTACTACATCCACGACCTCAGCAATTAGCGGCCCTGTTTGCCACGCGACGGCAGAGCCCGGCTCTAAGATAACGTCTAAATGCGGGTAGCGCTGTTTAAAATCGCTAAGGGTTTTAATCAGGTGGTCAACATCGTAACCTTCGCTAGTCATCAAGTGACCGCCACCTAAGTTTAACCACTTTAACTGACCTAGGTAATCGCCAAAGCGTGCCTCTATTGCTTTAAGCGTACGTTCGGTAGCAAATGAGTCACACTCACACAAGTTATGACAATGGAAACCGTCAATGCCCGATAAACCTACCCCTTCGAGCTCACTTACTCGAAGCCCCAATCGCGACCCCGGCGCTGCGGGGTCGTAAAGCGGGGTATCTGCTTCTTGATGCTCTGGATTAATACGCAAACCCAGAGACACGCCCGCAAGCGCATCTTTGTGAGTTTGCCATTGTGACAGACTATTAAACGACAAGTGATTCACCAGCGTAGCCAGCTCTTCTATATCCGCCTTTTTATACGCAGGAGAATAGGCATGGACTTCTTTACCCATTTCAGCGGCTAATTTGGCTTCCCATACCGAACTTGCGGTTGCGCCATGTAAATAAGGTTTAATGATGTCGAAGCTCGACCACATTGAAAACCCTTTTAAAGCCAGAATAATTCTAACGCCTGACTCGTCTTGTACACGCTTCATCAACTCAAGGTTTCGGATGAGTTTTTCCTCTTCCAGCACATAGCAAGGAGAAGGGATATCTGTTCGTTGCGTTAAGTCTGCCAACCTTTATTTGCTCCAGTTACAGTGTTCTATTACTTAGTGAATGGGCTGCTATCACACTCAAGTACATGCCATGGAAGGCCATGCTCGTTAAGCATATCCATGAATGGATCTGGATCGAATTGTTCCATGTTCCAAACACCGTTTTCTTTCCAAGTGCCATTTAGCATTAGCGCTGCACCAATCATGGCCGGAACACCTGTGGTGTAAGACACCGCTTGTGCACCAACTTCATCGTTACACTTGGCATGTTCACAGTTGTTGTAGATGAAAATGGTTTTTTCTTTGCCATCTTTTATACCGGTAATGTAAGTACCAATGCAGGTCATGCCGGTATAACCTTCAGCCAGCGAACCTGGGTTGGGCAGAACTGCCTTTAAGAACTCTAAAGGCACCACTTTTTGGCCTTGGAATTCAATCGGTTCAATGCTGGTCATGCCAACGCCTTCTAATACGCGAAGGTGTGTTAGGTATTCATCACCAAATGTCATCCAAAAACGCGCACGTTTTAGAGTAGGGAAGTGCTTAACCAAAGATTCCAATTCTTCATGGAACATCAAGTATGACGCGCGCACACCAATATTTTGGTAATCCAAATCTTCACGCACGCTGAGTGGATCGGTTTCTTTCCACTCGCCATTTTCCCAGAAACGACCACGTTGAGTAATTTCGCGAATATTGATTTCAGGGTTGAAGTTGGTAGCAAATGCTTGACCGTGATCACCACCATTACAATCAACAATATCCAAATAGTGAATTTCGTCGAAATAGTGCTTAGCAGCGTAAGCGGTGTACACGTTGGTTACACCTGGATCGAAACCACTGCCTAACAACGCCATAATGCCAGCGTCTTTAAATTTCTGCTGGTAAGCCCACTGCCAAGAGTATTCGAATTTTGCTTCGTCTTTTGGTTCGTAGTTTGCGGTATCAAGGTAATCAGTATTGGTTGCTAAACAAGCATCCATAATAGGCAAGTCTTGATACGGTAGCGCAAGGTTAATTACTAGGTCAGGTTTAACATCGTTAATAAGCGCTTCTACTTCTTTGGCGTTATCAGCATCAAGAGCGAATACGCCTTTAACGCGGTCTGCACCCACTTCATGTTGCAAGGCTTCACACTTAGACACAGTGCGGCTGGCAAGAAAAATTTCGTCAAAGTGTTGAGGTAAACGTGCACACTTTTTTACGGTTACTGAGGCAACGCCGCCAGCACCAATAATTAAAACGCGAGACATAATAATTAATCCCTAAATAAGCTAATGAATTTTGGGCTGAATGCTAGCAGACGATACCAAATTGGCAAGCAAAGACAGCATAGGTTCGACAAAAAATAGTCATCGTAATCACAAGGAAAACGAATAAGCGCAATTTATACGCGATAACGCCTATTCTGGCATTGTATTGATGGGAGGGGAAACCACAATTTTGTCGCCCACACGATAATAAGGATAGAGTAAAAGTTTTTCCTCGTCATTGGGGCACGCAGCGCTGATGGCGATAGCATCTAAACGAGTGTGTTTTTGCGTTTCAACCGTCGCGGCGTAAACGAGAATACTGTAACTTTCAGAGTCTGTGGTAGTGTCGATGATTCGCCACTGCAAACACTCTATAAGCTGACTTTCGTCGATACGATAATGGGTTTCTTCGCTAAACAAACAACCGACTTTGCCATTTTCATAAATAGCCGCGAAGGGATAGAAAACGGAACTGGTAGAAAGTACCAGTTCGCATAACTTGAGCGCCCTAGAAACCAGTATGTTTAAAGGGGGTGGTAAGCTACTTGTTCCTTTTATCATGGTGCATCTCCTAACAGTTATTGCGTTTGAGCGGTAGCTATGAGTAACGCGAAGCTAGATACAACCAGGCTGTGCTTTTAGATATACACCTTCCACAGCCTTGATATTAGGTTAAACGAATGTGTGGGTCTATAAGATCAAGGGGTTTTATTTTTTCTGGCACCCTGAATTCCGCCAGTGTGAACGATGATAAGTGTCTGTCCTTTTTCAATTGTCCTTTTTTCACCTACATTGGTCGAGGCATTGGTTGAAGCCAAAGTGGCTAGCAAGTGCTTAAGTGCCCAAAACACCTTTCCAGAGTAAACCCCTTCAATTTCAAACGGCATTGTTCGATTGAAGTTTTCACAGAATGTCTTCAAGTACGGGGGTATTTTCCCATATCCACCACAATGAAAATCATGATTGATGCTGAAGTGGCTTTTTGAGCGAGCGCTAAGGGCTGATGCATGAGTGGGTGTAGAAGTATGAGCAAGATTAAGTGCCCGCCCCGGCTCAATAAACTTTTCTACGAGTCCTTCTAGGTATCCTTCTCCTTTTAATACGCCAATGCCAATAGCGTGTTGGTGGGGTGATAATGCAGAGGTTAACCCTGCCAAGGTCGCGCCACTGGCAACAGGAGCAATAATACGGTCGAAAGGGATATCTATTTCGTTTACGACTTCTTGCACGCCTTTTAGCGCCGCCATTTGGCTGCCACCTTCAGGAATAATCAACGCATCGGGAAACTGAGTTCGTAGGCTTGCTAAATAAGTAGGCTCATCCCTTTGCTGATAGGTTTTTTTATTTACGTAGTGAACTTGAGCGCCCCATTTCACTAAATCCTGAATCATTGGGCTGGGGTGTTTTGTGTAGTCGCCGCGAATAATAGCGTGAAAAGGCACATTTAGCTGATGACATAAATAACCTAAAGCATGCAGATGATTGGAAAACCCACCGCCAAAACTGACTACTGAGGAAGGTAGCTGGGTTTTCAAATCCGAGCGTAAACCCGCCTGCGAATTTAAAGCCATTTCTTGGTGCGGCAAAAGAGCAAACGCGTACTTTAATTTACGCCATTTGTTGCCTGAAATGATGGGATGTATTTTATCGTCCCGCTTAACAAACATTGATACATGTTCAGCCCCCTCCCAGTCTGGCGCAAAGGGCTCTAGCGGCGAGGGTAAACATAGGGCATCAGCAAAACTTTCAAAATTCAAAACAAGCTATTCAAATGATCAATGTGGCAATTCCAACAGTATAACTAGAAGATAGATAAAGAAGGTACATGTATATGTTTCAACGTCGTTATTCCACTTTAAAGCTCGTCATCGTATTGGGAATATCACTTGTGGTTTTGTCGAAAAATGTGCTGGCGCAAAGTGTGCCTGATTATGTCACCAAACAAGTGCCCGAGGCGCAAGTTGTGGGTAATGCAATGTTTACGTATATGTTTTGGGACGTGTACGACGCTACGCTCTATGCGCCGAAGGGACAGTGGCAGTCTGACGCTCCTTTTGCATTAAAGCTTGATTATCAAAGAAGTCTAGACGGTAAAAAGATAGCACAGCGTTCAGTAGATGAAATGCGTAAGCAAGGTATTAGCGACGAAGCAATGTTAAGTGAATGGCGAGACAAAATGGCGGCGCTTTTCCCCGATGTTGAAGACGGTGACGTGATTACCGGTGTGGCTACCTCAGACCAAGCCAGTGAGTTTTATATCAATGGTGAGCTAGCTGGCACTATTGAAGATACAAACTTCACGCAGTCTTTTTTCGACATTTGGCTGTCAGAAAAAACCTCTGAACCCAAATTACGCAAGGCCTTGTTACAAAAGTAATAAGCCCATTCTTTATTAATTATGGGCAGCGATTCTAAGCGCGTTAAAAAGCTTATCAAATAAGCTCAAGAATAAAGACTATAAACAAAAATATTAGCTAAAAATATCAGCTTAAAGCATCAACCTATATAAACAAAAAGCGCACAGCAAGCGCAGTGAACGGCATTCATTTGGCGAAATATTTATTAAAAAAATAAGTCGCTAAGCAGGCAGCCATATAAACCAAAATCGAGGTCATTATGAAATTTATACAGCGCACGGTATTAGTCGGGCTTTTATCTTGCCTTACTCTTGTAGCCGGATGTTCTACATCGGTAGATGGCAATACTTACAAACAAGTTTCACCCACGTTTAATATTGAGGAATTTTTTGCTGGCAACGTTCGGGCTTGGGGCATAGTACAAAATCGTTCTGGCGAAGTGGTTCAGCGCTTTGTGGTAGATATTGAAGGTAAAAACGAGGGCGGTACATTAACGCTAGATGAAACATTCACCTACGGGGTAGGTGAAGGGCCAAAAACTCGTACGTGGAAAATTGTTAAACAGGCCGATGGCACCTACGTGGGCAACGCGGGCGATATTGATGGCCCTGCAACAGGCACTTCATACGGCAACGCATTTAACTTTCATTACAATATGGACTTACCGGTTGATGATACAACCTATGCAGTTACCTTCGATGATTGGTTTTGGGCATTTGACGATAGCGCCATGATGAACCGCTCATACATTAGAAAATTTGGCGTGGTAATGGCTGAGGTGACTATTTTTATGCAGAAACAAAGCTAGTGTCGATTTAACAGTTTATCAAAGCATTAACATCAAAGCATTAACGGGGGAAGGTGAATACTACGCCCAACCCGTGACCTTGCATAAGCGGGTCGTGCACGAACCAGAGTTTACCTTTGTGCAGTTTAATAATTGCCGAAACAAGCGATAACCCCAACCCGTTCCCTTCACAGGTTCTGCTTTTATCAGCTTGGAAGAAACGACGTTCTAAACTATCAAGTTCATGTTCATCAACTCCCTTCCCATTATCATTCACGCTGATAATCACATGGGAAGACGTGGCGGTAAGTTGTAGCGTAACGGTTCCGCCATCAGGCGTGTATTTTATGGCGTTATCTAGCACATTCGCTACTGCTTGAAACAGTAAGTTTGGATCGCCGTAGAACTGAACTTTTGACAGCTGACTAATTAGGTTAATATCACGGTCTTCGGCCAATGGCTGATATAAATCCTCTACATCAATAATCATTTCACTTAGCTCGGTTTCACAAAACCCTTCTTTTTTGTGAACCGTTTCTAGTTTGCTAATTCGCAAAAGACTGTTGAACATATTTAAGAGTTTGTCAGCTTCGTAGGTAGTTTCGTGGCGTAGTTTCTCATCACCAATATGTTCTAAATTATTGCGTAAGCGTGCCAACGGTGTACGCAAGTCATGGGCAATACTGTCGCTTACCGACTTTATATTGTTCACCGCACTTTCAATGGTATCGAGCATATGATTGAACACAACAGCCAGTCGACTTAAATCATCCCAGTTGCTGTCTATTTCCAAGCGTTCTTCTAAATTACCAGTACGAATAATGTAATCAGCAGTTTGTGCCATGCGGTTAATACGCTTAACTACGTAAAGTGCGACCGCAAAGCTTATGGCACCCAATACGCATAGCAAGGCAATAATTATCCAACCAAACGTTTTTCCTAACCACTGTGCACTGTATAAATCATCGATATTCCGGCCAACAAACAAAGAATAACCTTCTAGGTTTACTTCCTCGAAAAGAATGCTGTTGGTTGATTCAGAAAAGGAATAGCGGGTGCTGTCTTGCGCGATACTCTCTTTTTCGCCGCTCAGTACGGGCAATTTAATAATGCTTGTGAAGGGAGTACCAGCGTCAACACTTTCACCCATGGCAATAGGCCACATTGGATAATTGCCTGCTACTATCTGGTTTTCGCTGTCGCGAAGAACCACAATTAAACGAGATGGCGTTAAGGCGTGGGAGGTGTCGGTTAGGTTCGAATCTGACGAAAGGCTTGGTGTGGTTCTCGCTTGAATGTTACTAATAACCGCATCAATACCCACTTGCTCATGCAATAGCGTAAACGCATAAGTTTCAGCATCAACCGCAGCGCTTGCCTCACGAATAAATACGTCACTACTGGCAAGACGCCAGAAGTAAACGATAAATAAAATAGCAACAAGCGCTAACGAGGTAAGTAATACCCCAACTCGAAAACTAGAGCTTCGGGTGAAATTGCCTATTGCTAACACACAACCGGATCCGCAATTCTATAACCCGTGCCTCTTACCGTTTCAATAAGAGGGACGTTAAATGCTTTGTCTACTTTTTGACGCAAACGGCTGATATGCACGTCGATAACATTGGTTTGCGGGTCGAAGTGATAATTCCAAACTTGCTCCAATAGCATGCTACGAGTAACGACCTTTCCTTGATGGCGTAATAAGCACTCTAGTAACTGGAACTCTTTTGATTGTAAGTCTATTTCGGTATCACCGCGTTGTACTTTCCTGTTAACAAGATCAAGCGTGAGGTCGCCCACTTTGATAAGTGTTTTATCACCGCTTTCACGTTCTCTTCCTGCTAACCCTTCAACACGGGCGAGTAGTTCTTCAAACGCAAAAGGTTTGGTTAAATAATCGTTGGCGCCTGAACGTAAACCCCGGACTTTATCTTCTACTTGGCTTTTCGCACTAAGCAGTAGCACAGGGGTAAGCACGTTATCTTTTCGTAAACGTTCTAAGATGGTAAAGCCGTCTAACAAGGGAAGCATTACATCTAGTACAATAACATCTACATCATCGGACAAAGCTTCAGCTAAGCCTTTTTCGCCATCACGCGCCGCAACGCAGCTGTGCCCTTCACCAATAAATCCTTTTTCAATGTGAGCGGCAACCTTGGGATCATCTTCAACAAGTAGCACATTCATGATTTTGGTACTTCTAATTAATGGAGTTAAATATCAGTGTTTATACATACAATCTATCGTGTTGCGATCACTTTGGGTTGCTATCAGCACCCCTATTAAAACGGACATTAGCGTTATATGGCGTAAAATGTTGAATGTCCCCACGAGCACATTTCACCTGAACTTCGTGCCAGTATTCTGGGGTCATTAGGTCGCCATGCAACGACTTCAAAATATCCTTAAGTTTCCGTTTTCCAACAATAAAATGTTCAAACTGCTCAGGGAAGACATCGCTGGGACCAACCGACAACATGTCCATCGCATAAGGGTCATCTGATTTGGGTAGCGCCCTAAAATGACGTTCGTTCATTAAACATATTTCATCATAGTCGTAAAAGATAACTCTGCCATGTCGGGTTATACCGAAATTTTTATGCAGCATGTCGCCAGGGAAAATATTCGCCATGGCTATTTGTTTAATACAAAGCCCTAACTCGTTTAATGCGCTGCGTACTTTGTCCTCATCTTCTTCTTGTTGAAGATACAAATTAAGCGGAGTCATCTTACGTTCTATGTATAAATGCTTAATGACCAGTTCGTCATCGGTAAATTCGAGACTAGAAGCGCAGGTTTCTTTAAGTTCTTCGATTAAAAGAGGGTCGATACGAGACAAGGGAAAGCGAAAGTTAACGTATTCATGGGTGTCTGCCATTCGTCCCACACGATCTGACATTTTTACTAACCGATAACAGTCTTTAACATGCTCTCGGGTGATCTTCTTACTTTCGGCAAACTCATCTTTGATAATTTTAAACACTACCCCGTAAGAGGGCAGGTGAAACACCATCATCACCAATCCTCTAATGCCTGGCGCGGCCTCAAAGTGATCGTCGGTGGTATCCATATGATCGAGAAAATTACGATAAAACACTGTTTTCCCGTGCTTGTAATGACCTAGCGCCATGTAAAGCTCAAAGTGTTTTTTGTTGGGTAATAGTTCTTGAAGGAACGCCGCCACTTCTGCTGGGTTTTGGGTGTCTGCCATGAAGTAGCTTCTGGCAAAACCGAAAATAACGCTTAAATCACTTCTGTCCGTGAGTAATGCGTCTACAAACAGGGTGTGTTCATCACTGCGTTGTAAAGAGATTACAAAAGGGAGGGTTTCTTCTGGCATGCATATTCTGCCAATAAGATACGCCGATTTTCCTCTAAAAAACGTGGGTTTTAGCAGTTCCACAGTATGAACACTGGCCAATTGCTGTGTGGTTAATCGCTTTCTAAGTGCTTCTTCAAGGTTTTGCATGTCACGTTCGTAATCTTCAAAAGGGATGCCGTAGCGATAGATTTTGAAAATAGACACGTACATCTCGCGTACCGTGGTGGTGGTATCGAAGCTGTGAATGACTTTATCTCGGTCTTGGCCGGGTAAAAAGCAGCGACTTGGCAATACAAACATCATGCTGTTGTCGATTTTGCGGTGTTTGAATAAACGTCCAATCACAGAATTATAAAAGGTTTCGGCTAGCTCAAATTGCGGGTGGCCTTCAAGTTGTCGTGCGAAAACCTTCTTGAGGTCTTGCCAAAACTCGTCATTTTTTTTATGAACTTCGGTTAAATGGTAAACATCGGCAACGGCATCTGAAAGGCTTTGTTCATAGATGGTAATACGCTCTTTTGAAGCGAGCTGAATTTCTTTCCATTGGCCTTGCTCAAACCGCGATTGGGCACCTCTAGTAATTCGCGTAAACCAGCGATAGCTCTTATCAAAATGAGAAAGAATTTGATAAGCAACTTTTTTAGAAAGGGTTACATCCAGCATAATTTAACCTTAAACAATAAGTGATATTCAATGCAGTGCAATGTGCTTTGTATTTATATTTGGCTGCATATACCTTCTAAAGTAACAAATATTTACGATAAGCTACTGGAAAATTGACCTAAAAGTGTTTTTTTATACTTTCGTTTAATATAGTCTTATCCCTACTTTCTTCATCCATGTTTTCGACAATAGACGCATTGCTTTGAGTTCCTTGTGGCGATATACGTACTTGTAGATGACTAAGAGTTGACCATGAGCTTTAACATTCTGATTTGTGATGATTCGGCGCTAGCAAGAAAGATGGCGCGCCGTAACTTGCCCGATGGATTAGCAAGTGAAATTTATGAAGCATCTAATGGTGTGGATGCGCTTGAGATAATGGGGCATCATCGCATTGATTTAGTGCTGCTAGATTTAACCATGCCGATACTCGACGGGGTAGGCGTGCTTGAAGAAATAAAGCGCCGAAAAATAGAAGTGTTTGTAGTGGTCATTTCAGGTGATATTCAGCCGGTGATGCAAAACCGCGTGATGGAACTCGGCGCGCTGGCATTTATTGAAAAGCCGCTAAAACGACTGCCATTAGAAACTACCTTGAAGCGCTACGGATTTATTCTGCCAGAAACCATGGCGTGTTAAATAAACATCTTCACGGGTAATGATATTGGGTGTTCATGCACTTATAAATACCAAAAAAGGAGCTCATATGAGCTCCTTTTTGCATTTAGTTTTGTGTTAAATCTTGTAGCGCTAATGAATGCTCATGCTAGTCAAACCAATGACGGGTTCTATTCGCGAACCATACCAGCGATAACATAACTGGTACTTCAACCAGCACACCAACAACGGTTGCTAGGGCAGCACCGCTATGTAAGCCAAATAAGGATATGGCTACCGCAACGGCTAATTCGAAAAAGTTAGACGTACCAATCATGCAAGCAGGCGCCGCAACATTGTGAGGTAGCTTCATTTTTTTCGCTGCAAAATACGCTATCGCAAAAATACCGTAGGTTTGAATAAGAAGCGGTATCGCGATAAGCACGATGTCTTGAGGCTGGGCTAATATTGTTTCTGCTTGAAAGCCAAACAGCAATACAATGGTAATTAACAGCCCAAGTACCGAAAATGGCTTAAAGCGTTCAATAATTGCCGTAACCGCTTGCTCGCCTTTTTTCTCCATCTTCTTACGTGTGATAACACCAGCGATGAGCGGCAATACCACATATAGCACTACAGATAGGATCAAGGTATTCCAGGGTACTGTGATATCGGTAACACCCAATAACATAGCCGTGATAGGGGCAAATAAGATAATCATTATCAAGTCGTTAATAGAGACTTGAACTAAGGTGTAGTTTGCATCGCCTTTTGTTAAGTGGCTCCATACAAATACCATGGCAGTACACGGTGCTACACCTAGTAAAATCATACCCGCGATATATTCAGTGGCCGTTTGTGGGTCTACCCAATCGGCAAAAATGCCTTTGAAGAATAACCAGCCAAGTAGCGCCATTGTGAAAGGCTTTATCAACCAGTTCACGACTAAGGTAAGTACCAGCCCTTTGGGCTTTTTACCCACATCTTTTATGGATGAAAAATCAATTTGAATCATCATTGGGTAAATCATGAGCCAAATTAGTACAGCAATTACCAAATTTACGTGAGCATATTCAAGGCTAGCTACTAGCGCAAAGAAGTCTGGAAAAAGACTGCCGACGGTTACACCTGCAATAATACAAAGTCCTACCCATACGGATAAGTATCGTTCGAAAAATCCCATGAGACAGTGTCCTTAATGACGTTGATGTCTTTAAAACTTACAATCTGTTCTACACAATATTGCTTAAATCGTTTTTTGGTTGACCCGTTTACTTAATTCCTCTGCGCTTTCAACGCGCTCAGAATAGCGATTAACAAGATGATCTTTGTTGTCGCGGGTCAGCAGTGTAAATTTCACCAGTTCTTCAACCACATCCACGATGCGGTTGTAGTAAGAAGAAGGCTTCATGCGGCCATCGTCTTCAAATTCTAAAAAGGCTTTTGCCACCGAAGACTGGTTAGGAATGGTCAGCATGCGCATCCAGCGACCAAGCACACGCATTTGATTCACTGCGTTGAATGATTGAGAGCCACCACTGACTTGCATTACGGCTAAGGTTTTCCCTTGAGTTGGGCGCACCGCGCCAATGCTTAATGGTACCCAGTCGATAATACTTTTAATAATGCCTGTCATACTGCCGTGACGTTCAGGCGAGCACCAAATTTGCCCTTCAGACCACATCATTAGCTCGCGAAGCTCTTTTACTTTTGGATGGGTGTCATCTTCCGTGTCTGGTTGTGGCAACCCTCTAGGATCAAAAATCTTAGCTTCACAACCATAGTACTCAAGCAGGCGTGCGCTTTCTTCAATGACTAAACGGCTGTAAGAGCGCTCTCTTAACGAGCCGTAAAGTAACAATATGCGCGGTTTGTGTTCAGAATACGTTTTTGCGAAGTCGTCTGCTGTAGGTGCAGGCGCAACGCTTGTCACTAAGTTATCAGAAGGTGATGTTTTTTCTGACATTACTGAGCCCCTTTTTCCTGAAGCGCCTTTTTAACGTCTTCGATAGCAAGGTTACGAGATGCAATATCACTTAATACGGCAACGCGGCTTTCAATAATATCGATGGTGTTGTAGAACGCTTGGGCTTTGTCTTCTTCACTACCTTCTAATTTCGAAGGATCTTCAAGACCCCAGTGCAACTTAAGAGAATTACCAAAATACACAGGGCAAGCTTCACCCGCTGCTGAGTCGCACACGGTAATGACAATGTCAGGCTGGTAGTCTTCAAAGTCGTCCCAAGACTGGCTTTTAAGCCCATCGGTACTATAGCCACGCTCGGCAAGGTACTTTACTGACAACGGATGTACTTCACCCACAGGCTGGCTTCCCGCACTGCGCGATTCTAAAGATGAATTGCTTGAAGCATTAGTAATGGCTTCGCAAAGGATGCTACGGCAACGGTTGTGCGTGCAGATATACAATATTTTCATTACAAAAATCCTGATGGTTTACGTCACATATTTGAAAAAAGTAAGAAGGGCGTTTAACAGCCCGCGTCACATTTAAGGTTGTTTAGGGCATCGCTAATATAGTCAGCGTTGTTTGTGGCAGATAAATGAATCACTTCTTTGGCCCAGGCAGGAAGCGCTGGGTTGAGGCGGTAATAAACCCATTTACCACGTCGGTCGTCAACCACTAGCCCGCATTTACGTAAATCGGCCAGATGACGGGATATTTTGGGTTGGCTAAGATTGAGCGCGTCAGTTAAATCACACACACAAAGTTCGTCTTTAACACAAAGCATAAGCAGTGTTTTTAGCCGAGTTTCTTCCGCTAAACATTTAAACAATGAAAGAGGTGAAAGCGAAACGCATGAAGTAGAAGTTGCTGCAGTCATCATTTATCTCAAATACGCTAAATCATATATGTTGGAATCATATATGAATTTTCGTATATGTCAAACTCAAATGAATTCTTACTATGCTCGTGGTGATGTCGCTACCAAGATGTAATTAGAAATTATTGTTCAAGAGGCTCTATCTGAGGCGTTACAGAGGTAACGAGTTGAGCATTGTGGGTTTGGTTAAAGTCATCTATCACGGTATTAATAAATTGAAACCAGGTTTGATTCGGTTGCCAAATTGCCAGTAAGTCTTGTTTAGCCGATAGCTCTGATTCACCTAATGCGGTAATGCGGTACAAATAGGTAAATACGGCACCTCGCCAATTCAATTTACAATGAGTAAGCACCTTATCATCGGCTGAATTTGCTTGAGCCATATAGCCCGTATACTCTTTGAAATTGGCAAGGGTGGGGTGTTCCCATTCAACTTGAATGTTGTGATAGTTAAGCGATAGTGCTTCAACCATTAGCTGTTCTTGCCCTCGCTCGCCGGGAATGAGATCTATAACCCTACTTATCCCCTCGTCTTTCAATAATTGAAAATGCGCAGCAGAAGGCAAACCTGAGCTCACCATGTGTTCGTTATTAACTTGGTAATTGGTGAGTGATTCTAGGGTTACCTCTGCCTGGGGCGCAGCTACTGTTGCTGTATTTTGCGCTGCACTTTGCGCTGAATTGGTAGTAGAGACAGTGGTTGTATCAACTGCCACTGTTTGGCCCATAGCGACCACTGTTGTAGATAGAACAATAGACAAAGAAAAGAGAGTTACAATTTTATATTTCATAGCAATTATGATTACCAAGTAGCACTTATTTATAAAGTGTAGACTGCGCTAAATAACAAATAAATACAATTGCGTGGTTACTTTGCGGCTTTTAGATTTGGGTTAAACATATTCAAATACTTTCTGCTTAGCCATATAGTAAAAGGGACACCGATCAAACTTGGCAATACCCAACTTCCTATCTGAAGCAAGGGTAGGCTTTGAAATAGGTTGCGGCCACCGAAAGCGAAAAATGCTGTGTAGGCTCCAATGCCTGAGCCAATAATATGCCCGATGTGTTGAATCACCCATGCTCCTTTAGCAATGTCTTTTTTGAATGCATATCGCACAATGCCAACGCTGTTAAATAGTGCGATAGGCGCAAAAATTTGAGTCAGCGTAATGTTGTATTTTATGCCCTGATACAACGCGATACTGGCTACAACAAATAGTGCAGTAGGTAACCATAAATATTTAACCTTCCGAAGCTCGCCTCGGTTAACTTTTACCTCTAAGACTCTTTTAGCGTGCCTGACATTATTCCAAACCAGCAGGCTTAGCATGAGCAAGAAAATATACTGGCCTTGAAGGTAAGCAAGAAAGTACTCCACAGATTCAAAATGCGCCGGCATCGTCGGAAAGATGAGAAGGGGAGCAAGCAGTACTAATGATGAGCTAACTACACCACTGACTGATGTCAGCGTCATTGTGGCTAGGTAAACATTACCTACCTTTTTATGTTGTTTTCCGCCTTTTTTGGTAAAACATGGCCCCCAAAAAAGTAGCAGTGAAATTGCACCACAAATAATGTGAAATAGAACGATAGCGCTGTGAATGTTTTGCATGACTTACACCTTAAATATTTGATGTAGCCAGTTTGCCGATATCTTCTGTTTAGTATTAGTGCCGAAGGTCACAAGATAAAAAGTGACTTTTGGCCTATGTATTTTTCGTAGCTTAAGTTAATAATAGGTTTATGAAAATACTCAGTTTTATGAATATAGAGCGAGCAAGCGCCTTAGTAACATGGCTGTTTGTGAGTAGCTCTGCGCTTTACTACGCATTTAGTCAATATGGTGTCTCATCCCACAGACCGTGGTTGATTGTTGCCGCAGCAGTTGGGCTAGCGCTGTGCTTTAGTGTGGTAACTAGGCGGGACACGTCGCTTCCTTCTTGGCGTATTCCGCTATTAATTGTAATGTACTTATTGGCAGTAGGGAGTTTGCTTTTACTGCCTTACAGTTATCTCGCTATATACTTAGTGGTATGGTCGGCATTGCTACCTTATTACTTAGGGTGGAGAAAATGTTTGGCTGTTTCAGTATTAGCGGCTTTACCTTTAGGGGTGATTCACACCTTCTATTGGCAAGATCCCTACGCATGGCTAACGGCCGCACTGTTTTGGACATTTAATTTATTTGCCATGATGATGTCGAATGTAGCTATTAAAGAAAAGTCCGCCAGAGAGAAATCTGAAGCACTAAATCGACAGTTAACCAGTGCCCAGCAACTCATTCACCAAGCCGGTCGACAAGACGAAAGGCTGCGCATTGCCAGAAATATACACGATGTATTAGGGCACCACTTAACCGCGCTTACCATCCACTTGCAGGTGGCTTCACATAAAGCCAAAGGTGCTGGGGAAGATGAAGTAAAGACCCACGTAGACCAGTGTCACAGCTTAGCAAAGTTGCTTCTATCAGATGTGCGAGAAGCGGTTTCTGATATTCGCGAAAACGCCCCATTAGATTGGCAGCAAGCGGTAAGGGCATTATTTAAAGACTTACCGCGTCCAAGCCTTCAATTATCTATTGCCGATAATGTCAGCATTGAAGATGTCACGACAGCAGATATCTTACTTCGCTGCGTACAAGAAAGCTTAACCAATACCATTAAGCATACGCAGTCTGCGCAATTACAAGTCACCTTAGATAAAAGCGAAAAAGGGTATTCATTAACGCTGCAAGATGAGCAAGTGCCTACGGCAAAAACAATTCAGTTAGGTAATGGGTTGACGGGGATGTCGGAGCGAATTGAAGAGTCAGGTGGTTCGGTGAAATTTAGTTTTAATAAACATGGGTTTTTTACGCATGTGTTGTTGCCGGAGCCAGTATGAGTATTCGTGTTGTATTAGTTGAAGATCAAATGTTAGTGCGACAAGGGATACGCTCCTTGTTGGCATTGGATGATAGTGTAGAAGTCGTGGCCGAGTGTGATGACGGTGCTTATGTTATTGATGCACTTAATGCTAATAGTGCAGATATTGTATTGATGGATATCCGAATGCCCGAGATGACGGGTATTGATGCTTTGCGTGCAATGCGAAAACATAACATTGATACCCCCGTTATTATGTTAACCACATTTGACGATCATGAACTGGTTACTCAAGCGATGCAGTCGGGGGCGAAAGGGTATTTGCTTAAAGATGTCTCACTTGAAACCTTAATTGACGCAATTAAATCCGTCGTTAATGGGGAAACCCTTATTCAGCCCAGTGTTACCGAAAAAGTACTAAAAGGGTTGCACGGGTTAGAGGTTAGTTTCGAGTCATTTGAACAACCAGAAACCTTGAGCCCAAAGGAAATTGAGATCTTACGTTTAGTGGCCGCTGGCTACAGTAATAAAGAAATATCTGAAGCTATGTTTAAATCAACCGGTACGGTTAAGAATCAAGTGTCTGCCATTATGGCGAAAATGGGCGTGAGAGATAGAACACGAGCCGTGCTAAAAGCGCTAGAGTTAGGGTGGTTATAAACATAAAAAGGCCTGCATTAGCTAATGCGGGCCTTTTAACACTTAAACACAGTTTGTTAGAAGCTAAGCGCTATTTATCCATGTGCACAACAGAACGAATACTTTCGCCTTTATGCATTAAATCGAACGCATCATTGATGCCATCAAGCCCCATTGTGTGTGTAATGAATTCTTGTAAGCCAAATTCACCCTCTAGGTAGCGTTCAACAATACCCGGTAGTTCAGAGCGACCTTTCACACCGCCAAAAGCAGAACCACGCCATACTCTGCCAGTTACTAACTGGAATGGACGAGTAGATATTTCCTGGCCAGCACCCGCTACACCAATAATAACTGATTCGCCCCAACCTTTGTGGCAGCACTCGAGTGCTGAACGCATTACATTCACGTTACCGATACACTCAAAAGAGTAATCTACGCCGCCGTCGGTCATTTCAACTATCACTTCCTGAATAGGTTTGTCGAAATTTTTAGGGTTAACAAGGTCTGTAGCACCAAGTTGCGTAGCAAGGTCGAATTTACTTTCGTTAATATCAATACCAATAATACGACTAGCGCCCGCCATACGTGCACCAATAATAGCTGAAAGCCCAATGCCGCCTAAGCCAAATATAGCAACGGTATCGCCTTCTTTTACCTTAGCAGTATTAAGCACAGCGCCCATACCCGTGGTAACGCCACAGCCTAACAAGCAGACTTCTTCAAGCGGCGCTGATTTGTTCACTTTAGCCAGTGAAATTTCTGGCAATACGGTGTATTCAGAAAAAGTAGAGCAACCCATGTAATGGTAAATTGGCTCACCATCTTTCGAAAAGCGGCTGGTGCCATCAGGCATTAAGCCTTTTCCTTGAGTTTCACGAACCGCTTGGCATAAGTTTGTTTTGCCAGACGTACAGAATTTACATTCACCGCATTCCGCTGTGTATAAAGGAATAACATGGTCGCCTACTTCAACAGACGTCACCCCTTCACCTACCATTTCTACAATACCGCCACCTTCGTGGCCAAGTACTGAAGGAAACACACCTTCTGGATCATCACCTGAAAGCGTAAATGCATCGGTATGACACACGCCGCTGGCAACAATACGTACTAGTACTTCGCCTTTTTTTGGAAATTCAACATCAATCTCTTCCATCTTTAACGGTTCACCAGCGGCCCATGCAACGGCTGCTTTGGACTTAATATGTGTCTGACCATCTTTCAATGCTAATGTCATGGCATGCTCCTAAATAAGTGTAAGTAAACAACACGATGTCGTTACCTTTAATTTCTTACGTTATGAAATAGATTATAGACCTGAGGCGTGACTTTATAAATACAGATTTGGTAATTCATTATTACTTGAGTGTAATAATGTGTTGGTGTTTAATTGTAAGTTAACTGGCGTCTTCTAGTGAGTGTTTATCCCCATAGCGCCATGCTAAAAAACGAGAATCTGTAAAGGTATAAACGATGACATGGGAAGGTATTGTAGAATTTTGTGCAGTAGCGAGTACAGGCAGCTTTACTGCGGCTGCTGCTAAATTAAATACGTCGGGCGCGCAAATAAGTAGAAAAGTCGCCAATGTGGAAAAGCGTTTGGGAGTGAAGTTATTCAACCGTACCACCCGAAGTGTGTCACTCACTCAAGCAGGACATATTTATTTTGAACAATGCCAACCAGCACTAAAAGCGTTAGAAGAGGCTGAGCTCAATATTAGCCAACTTCAAAAAGTACCCCAAGGGCTGATTAAACTCACGGTTCCGGTCGCTTTTGGCGAAGCTTTTATCGCCCCGCTTATTAATCAGTTTTTAAAAAAATACGAAGGTATAGAAGTAGAGTGTCGTTTTACTAACGACACCATGGATATTATTGATGAAGGTTATGACCTTGCCATACGCATAGGTAATTTAGAAGATTCTACGTTGGTGGCCAAAAAGCTGGCTACTCGACAGCTATATGTATGCGCCAGCCCTGAATATTTAAATGCCTTCCCTGCACCGAAGCGTACCGACATGCTCAGCGAACACCAGTGCTTAGTAGGATCTCAGCCCCTTTGGCGGTTTAATCATGAAGGGCAAGTGCAAACCGTGCGTGTGAAGGGAAGAGTGAAGTATAATAGTGGTAATGCCTTACATCATGCTGCATTGGCCGGACTGGGTTTAGTACAGCTGCCAGGATTTTATGTACGTGAGTCGTTAGCGGCAGGCAAGTTAATAGAAGTACTATCATCATATCGAGACAAGCGAGAAGCGGTATGGGCATTGTTTCCATCGAACAGGCATTTAGTGCCAAAAATACGCTTGTTAGTTGATTTTTTATCTGCGAAATTAGTTGATGATGAATAGTTCTTACTACCCGAATCTAGCATTGCTTGATTGATTATCGCTTAAATCGAAACGTGAAATACTTTGTGTTTCACTTTTTGCAATACAGTATGGTGAAAACTGCGGTTGACAGATAGACGTCTATACGGCAAATTGACCCTATGAAAACGATTCTTCTTATTGGCACCACCAGCATTATGATTACCACCTTAAAACGGGCGGTCGCTGGCTAGTGCAAGTAAGCATAAGACAACGAAAGCCCGCCCTCACAGAGAGCGGGCTTTTTTTTACTCACGTCATCGTAACCGATTTAAAGCAGTAACCTGGCGTAACCGATATAGGAGCAGCACATGAAAGTCTTAAAGTTTGGGGGCTCATCACTTGCCGACGCACCGCGCTACTTGCGCGTGAACGACATTAGCACGGCCACCCACCAAACCGATGGCGCTGCAGTGGTACTTTCTGCCCCTAAAGGGGTAACGAATGCATTGTCACTTTTATGTGAGCAGGCAGCCGCTGGCGAAGATTTCCACCCTCTATTTGAAAAATTAACGTCTACCGTGACCGGTATTGCTGATGCACTAAACGAAGAGCTCAGCGGCTTCGCACACGCGGATGTTACCGACTTCATTCTTGCGCAACTGCGTGTACTTAATCAACACCTCGATGGTATTAAACTATTAGGTGTTGCACCTGACAATATTGCCGCAGGTATTTTAAGTATTGGCGAGTACATCTCGGTAACGTTATTTAGCGGTATCTTAAGCGCTAAAGGCGTGAAAAATCGTATTATCGACCCGGTGACTTACATTCTTGCAGAAGGTGAGTACCTAGACAGCATTGCTGATGTTTCGTTAAGTAAAGCGCGCTTTACCGATGTGCCTATCGATGGTAGTGAGTTACTGGTCATGCCTGGGTTTGTTGCGGCTAACGAAGCCGGTGAAAAAGTTACGCTTGGTCGCAATGGTTCTGACTACTCAGCGGCTATCTTAGCAGCTTGTATTGATGCGAGTTGTTGTGAAATTTGGACTGACGTAGACGGTGTTTACAATGCCGATCCGAATCAAGTTGAAGGGGCGGTATTGCTTGATAAGCTTACTTATCAAGAAGCCATGGAGCTTTCGTACTTTGGTGCAAAAGTACTTCACCCGAAAACTATCGGCCCCATTGCCCAGCATCATATTCCATGTTTGATTCGTAATACGCTGAACCCAGCGGCGCCTGGTACGTTAATTAGTAATGAAGCCAGCGAAAAGTGGACCTCGGTTAAAGGTATCTCTCAACTTGATAATGTCACTATGTTCAACGTGGCAGGCCCTGGTCTTAAAGGCATGGTTGGCATGGCAAGCCGTGTTTTTGAGGTGATGTCGAATGCGAATATTTCAATAAGCCTAATCACTCAGTCTTCTTCTGAATACTCAATAAGCTTCTGTATTCAAAGTAAAGATGCTGATCGCGCGTTAAGCTTGTTAGAAGATGCCTTTGCGCTAGAGTTGCAAAACCAATTGTTAGACCCTATCGAAGTGCGCCATGACTTAGCGATTGTTACCTTAGTGGGTGACGGTATGCGTCATGCGAAAGGCTTGGCGGCACGCTTCTTTAACTCGTTGGCGCAAGCCCGCGTTAATAACGTGGCGATAGCACAAGGCTCATCAGAGCGTTCTATTTCAACAGTTATCGAAAACAAGCGGGCGAAAAAAGCGGTTAAGGTTATTCACCAGAATTTTTTCTCAGACCGCCATACCATTGATGTGTTTTTGGTAGGGTGCGGTAACGTGGGTACTGAGCTTTTAAGCCAAATAGCAAAACAACAGCCAGCTTTACTTAATCGTAATGTACAGCTGCGGGTATACGGTATTGCGAATAGCCGTAAGTTGTTACTTAACAGTCAAGGCATAGATTTAAGCCAAGACTGGAAGCCAGCATTAGATGCGGCCAGTGAAGGGCTTTCCGTTGAACGTTTACAACAGTTTGTGGACGAGAACAGCTTGGTAAACCCGGTCATTGTGGATTGCACTAGCCACGATGCTATTGCTCAGCAATATGTAGACATGATGGAAAATGGCTTTCACGTAGTGACACCGAATAAGAAAGCCAATACCAGTTCACTAGACTACTACCGTAAGTTGAAGAAAACAGCATTATCTACGAATCGTCAGTATCTATACGAAACTACGGTAGGCGCAGGATTACCGGTAATCGACAACCTTCAAAAACTATTCAGTGCAGGTGATGTATTACACCGTTTTGAAGGCATATTATCAGGCAGTTTGTCTTACGTATTTGGCAAGTTGGAAGAAGGAATGTCGCTATCTCAAGCGACAAGTACAGCGAAAGATAATGGCTATACCGAGCCAGATCCTCGTGATGACTTAAGCGGAATGGACGTTGCCCGTAAGCTTCTTATTATGGCCCGTGAAGCAGACTTAAAGCTTGAGCTTTCTGATATTGAAATAGAATCGGTATTACCTGCTGGTTTTGCTGAAGACTGTTCCATTGAAGAATTCATGACACAGTTGCCTGAACTTGATGCTGAATTTGCTAAGCGTGTAGATGCTGCAAAAGCCGAAGGAAAAGTACTTCGTTATATAGGTAGCATTGAAGGCGACAAGTGTAAGGTAACGATTCAAGCAGTGCCTGCGTCTAACCCATTATCGCAAGTGAAAGACGGCGAGAACGCGTTGGCCATTAACAGTGATTATTACCAGCCTATTCCTTATGTTATTCGAGGCTATGGGGCAGGTGGTACAGTAACGGCTGCGGGGGTATTTGCTGATATATTACGTACTATGCCTTGGAAGCAAATGGCACACTAATTGGCTTTTTTAACGTTAAAGAGCCACTGAAGTTTAAAGAGTAATTAAAGAAAAGTATTATGAAAGCATTACGAGCATATGCGCCAGCATCTATTGGCAATGTAAGTTTAGGGTTTGATGTATTAGGCGCCGCACTTGCCCCTGTCGATGGTTCGCGCTTGGGCGACGAAGTCGATATTGAAAGTGCAGATACCTTTTCGTTAACCACGGTTGGCCCTTTCGCACACAAATTGCCTAGCGACGCAGACAGCAATATTGTGACTCAATGCTATCACTACTTTTGTGCGCAAATGGAGAAAGTCGGGAAAGCGACTTCACCAGTGGCGATGATTTTATCGAAAAACTTGCCAATAGGCAGCGGTTTGGGGTCGAGCGCAAGTTCTATTGTTGCCGCTTTTGTCGCATTAAACGCTTTTTATGATTATCCCTTCGATGAAGACACTTTATTGACCATGATGGGTGAACTAGAAGGGCAAATCAGCGGTAGCATTCACTACGACAACGTGGCGCCATGTTATGTTGGCGGCATGACATTGATGACTGGGGCAACATCTCCTGTAACCTTATCGCTGCCTTTAGTGAAAGACTGGTATTATGCTATTTGTTATTCTGGCATTAGCGTATCTACGGCGGCCGCCCGTGACATATTACCCAAGCAGGTTGATATGGCCACGGCGCTCACTTTTGGTCGCCAGTTAGGGGTGTTTGTACACGCCTTGCATGCAGGTGAAAATGATCTTGCTGCCTCGGTAATGAAAGATGTAATTGCAGAACCGTATCGTAAACAGTTACTGCCGGGTTTCGATGAAGCAAGAGCCTTCAGCGAACAAGAAGGCGCGTTAGCCTTTGGTATTTCGGGTTCCGGCCCAACCGTATTCGCCGTATGTGACAGTAAAGAAAAAGCGCAGCGTATCGTTGCCTATTTAGACGAACACTATATTCAAAATGAAGATGGCTTTAGCCATGTGTGCCAAATCCCTGAGCAGGGAACCACGGTTGGCCCTATCGCTTAATGAAGTGATACAGCAGCTAGATGTTACGGCACAACGATAAAAGGTATTAAAACGTGGAATTGGTTAATTTAAAAGACGCACAGGACACTGCCTCATTCTCTGAAGCAGTTAAAAGAGGGTTGGGTAAACAACAAGGTTTGTATTTCCCTACTCATATCCCGAAACTAGACAACATTGACGAACTGCTTGAAATGCCGTTCGCGGAGCGCAGCATAGCAGTACTGCGTGCCATTATTGGTGATGAGCTTAACAATGGCGAACTAGAAGATATTGTGAATACCGCATTTGCTTTTGGCGCGCCGGTAGAGCAGGTAAGCGACAATATTTATACCTTGGAGCTTTTCCACGGACCGACATTGGCGTTTAAAGATTTTGGTGGTCGCTTCATGGCGCAAACCTTATCAAGAATTAGTGAAGGTAAACCAGTCACTATTCTTACCGCCACTTCTGGTGATACAGGTGCTGCGGTAGCGCATGCGTTTCACGGTATTGAAAATATCAATGTGGTCATTCTTTTCCCTAAAGGCAAAATTAGCGCCCTGCAAGAAAAGCTGTTCACCACTCTTGGTGGCAATATCCATACAGTAGCTGTTGAATCTGATTTTGATGAATGTCAGTCCTTAGTAAAAGCATCATTCGACGACCCAGACATCCGTGAAGGTTTACACCTTAACTCGGCTAACTCGATTAATATCAGTCGCTTGCTAGCCCAAGTATGTTATTACTTTGAAGCGGTAAGCCAATTACCTAAAGATAAGCGTGATCAACTAGTTATCTCTGTACCAAGTGGAAACTTTGGTAACTTAACCGCCGGTATGATTGCAAAATCAATGGGCTTGCCAATTAAACGCTTTATCGCTGCCACTAACGCTAATGATACTGTGCCACGCTATTTAAAAACTGGCGAGTGGGCGCCGAAGAAGACTGTCGCTACTATGTCGAACGCGATGGATGTTAGCCAACCTAACAACTGGCCGCGCATTGAAGCCTTAATCGAGCAGGGCTATGTTGATAAAGGCTGCTTAAAAGGCGAAATGGTAGATGAAGAGTACACTCAGCTAGCTATGCGCCAATTAGCGCAATTAGGCTATACCAGTGAGCCTCACGCCGCTATTGCTTACCGTGCAGTTAGCCACGATTTAGAAGACGGCGAAATTGGCCTATTCTTAGGTACTGCGCATCCTGCGAAATTCCGCGAAACGGTAGAAAACGTGCTGGGCACGCCTATTAGCTTGCCTAAGCCGTTAGCTGATGTAGCCGGTGAAGACAGCCTTGCTGTTGATTTGCCTGCATCTTACGATGCGCTTAAACAGCACATGTTGGATTTACTAAAAGCGTGACCACATGGGCACAAGCATTGGGCAGTGAAGAAGATAAGCCTTACTTCAAAGCCCTAATGCAAAAAGTAGAATCTGAACGTGAAGCGGGTAAAGTCATTTACCCGCCTTCAGAAGATGTATTTAACGCCCTGACGATGACACCGCTAGAAAAAGTAAAGGTGGTGATATTGGGGCAAGATCCTTATCACGGCCCACATCAAGCTCATGGCTTATGCTTCTCGGTATTGCCAAACATTAAAACACCTCCCTCGCTGGTTAATATTTATAAAGAATTAGCCAATGATATTACCGACTTTTCCATTCCGAACCACGGCACGCTTACCTCTTGGGCCGAACAAGGTGTACTGCTGCTTAATACCGTGTTAACGGTAGAGCAGGGCAAGGCGAATAGTCATGCCAAGTGGGGATGGGAAACTTATACTGATGCGCTAATAGAGGCAATTAACACGCACGCAGAAAACGTGGTGTTTTTATTGTGGGGCAGTCATGCACAAAAGAAAGGCAAGCATATCAAACGCACTAAGCACTGTGTGCTACATGCGCCACATCCGTCACCGTTATCAGCCTACCGAGGCTTCTTTGGCTGTCACCACTTTAGCGACACCAATGCCTACCTAGCAAGCAAAGGACTTTCACCCATTCTTTGGCAGGTATAGTTTCTGGCAGTTGTAGCCTATTGAAAGGATCGCGGTTAACAAAAGGCAAACGTTAGGCGTCGTTCTTTCGCAACTTTGAATGCCGCTTTGAAAGTAAGAAGCCAGAAAGTAAAAAGGCCGCCTGTTATTAACAGGCGGCCTTTATATTATCTTTCCAGTGTTTCTAACTCGTATTCGAAACCACAATCGAGTTCAGAGAGCTCCTTTTCCAGTTTGAAGCGATCTTGAAGCGCTTCAATCTCTCTCCACTTGCGTTTTTTACTTTTTGTTTTCGCTGGGCTTGCTTCAATATCTAACATGGCAAATAAGTCTGATTTGTCCACTGGGATTCTCCTTTTTATTACCACTACAACAATACAGAGTTTGGTATTTATTCCCTCTGTATAATTTTGTATCACAGCCACAATTAAAATAAAACAAGTAAATTTACTTTTTATTAACAAATTGTGACAGTATGATGACACAGGTAGATATCGTCAGTGTGTTTAGCAAAACAGTTAGCAGGTTACATACTTAGCAGCAAGTTAGCTTGTACGTTCTTATTTTCTGCCAATAAAAACGGCCGGGGGTAAGCCGGCCGTTCAGTTATTATTTGCACCAAATTTGAGTGATTACATCACTCGGACTTCCTTATTTTGGTGCATTCGCTGCTCTGAAACGGGCAATCAATTGTTGGGTAGATGCGTCAAAACTTTCTTCTTCTGCATTTCCCTGAATGCCTGCTAGTACTTGGTTGCCCAGTACTTTTCCTAACTCTACGCCCCATTGGTCGAATGAGTTAAGGTTCCAGATAACACCCTGAACGAATACCTTATGCTCATACATTGCAACTAGTGCGCCAAGTGTCTTAGGCGTAAGGCTATCAAACATTAAGGTGTTACTAGGCTTGTTACCCGGCATCGTCTTGTGGGCCGCCAAACGAGTACGTTCCGCTTCGTCTAAGCCTTTGCCTTCTAGGTCGGCATAACACTCATCAAAGGTTTTGCCTTGCATAAGCGCTTGCGCTTGGCCAAAGCAGTTAGATGCTAACATCGAATGATGTGTGTCATCTTGGTTAGGTACATTCAACGGCAACATAAAGTCAGCTGGAATAACCCCAGAGCCTTGGTGAATAAGCTGATGGAAGCTGTGCTGGCCGTTAGTACCTTCACTACCCCAAATAATAGGCCCTGTGGCGTAATCTACGGCTTCGCCGCCTTGAGTGACTTGTTTACCATTACTTTCCATATCAAGCTGCTGTACATAAGCAGGTAAGCCGCGAAGGTAGTGGTAATAAGGAAGAAGTACTTGAGACTGTGCATCGAAGAAATTACGATACCACACGCCTAATAGTCCAAGTAATACAGGTAGGTTTTGTTCTAACGGGGCTGTTTTAAAGTGCGTGTCCATGTCGAACGCGCCTTCAAGTAAACCTTTAAAGTTTTCAAAACCTAACGCTAAAGAAATAGGTAACCCAATTGCTGACCACAAAGAATAACGGCCACCAACCCAATCCCACATAGGGAAAATATTATCTTCTGCTATTCCGAACTCAGTGGCCGCTTTTACATTTGAAGACACGGCAACAAAGTGCTTCGCGATATCTTCTTGCGTGCCGCCAGATTTTAAAAACCAAGCCTTGGCAGAAAGTGTGTTTTGCAATGTTTCTTGCGTAGTGAATGACTTAGAAGACATCACGACAAGGGTTTCTTCATGATCGAGTTTAGTTAACACATCATGAATATGGCAGCCGTCAACGTTAGCCACAAAATGAACCTTAACCGTCTCAACCGTATGAGGTTTTAGGGCTTCGGTCATAATTTTAGGGCCAAGGAAAGAACCGCCAATACCAATCGCAACAATATGCTTCACAGATTTGCCTGTGTAGCCTTTATGTTCGCCACTGTGAACTAATGCAGTGAAGTCGCGAATTTTATCAAGGGTGGCACGTACTTCGGGCATGACGTCTTCGCCATCAACCATTACAGGTGAATCAGAGAAGTTACGTAACGCGGTATGAAGAACCGCACGACCTTCAGTGCTGTTGATTTGCTCACCGTTAAACATGGCGTCGCGGGCGTCATCTAACTTACATGCACGGGCTAAATCGAAAAGTGCACCTAACGCGTGTTCGTTTACGCGGTTCTTAGAGTAATCAAGAAAAATGCCGCACGCTTCTAACTGCATTTTTTCAGCACGCTTAGGATCAGCCTTAAACCAATCACGCATGTGTGCATCTTTCATTGAAGCTGCAATTTGATTAAGTGCTTGCCATTGTGGCAATGATGTTAGTGTACTCATTTACTAATTCCCTGTGGTTTATGCACTTAACTTTTCACGAAGCATCACTTCGAGCTTGTCTTGGTCTGCTGCGAAGTTGCGGATACCTTCAGAAAGCTTTTCAGTTGCCATGGCATCTTGGTTCATTTCCCAGCGGAATTCAGACTCGGTCAAACGATCGCCAGGGGTTTTAGTCGCGCCATTATCTTTAAGCTTAACAGTAAGTTCGCCCGGTTCATTGGCAAGCTCTTCTAATAAAGCAGGGCTTATAGTTAGGCGATCGCAGCCCGCTAATGATTGGATTTCACCAATGTTGCGGAAGCTTGCGCCCATGACTACCGTGTTGTAACCGTGTTCTTTGTAGTAGTTGTAAATACTGGTAACCGACACCACACCTGGATCTTCATCAGCAGCATATTCAGTTTTACCAGTCGATTTTTTGTACCAATCTAGAATACGGCCTACAAACGGTGAAATAAGATATGCGCCAGCTTCAGCACAAGCGCGCGCTTGGGCAAAGCTAAATAATAAGGTTAGGTTGCACTGAATACCTTTTTTCTCAAGTATTTCGGCAGCCTGAATGCCTTCCCACGTTGATGCCATTTTAATTAGAATACGTGATTTATCGATACCAGCATCTTGATAAAGTTGAACAAGACGCTCGGCTTTTTCTACGGTGGCATTTTTGTCGAAAGACAAACGGGCATCTACTTCCGTAGAAATACGACCTGGGATAGAGTCTGAAATCTCTTTACCAATAGCCACAGCAAGTTTGTCGGATGCATCGATAAGCTGTTGATCGCTATCAGATGATTGTAGTTTAGCCCACGCTACTGAGTCGTCGATTAGGCTGGCATACTGAGGCAAGCTGGCGGCTTTTAACAACAAAGATGGGTTTGTTGTTGCGTCTACTGGCTGGTATTTTTTAATTGCGTCGATATCGCCGGTGTCGGCAACGACCGTGGTGATCTCACGTAACGAAGCTAGCTGGTTGCTCATAATTCTCTCTAATCTTAAATTAAAAAACTCGGACGAATTGCCGGAAAGGCAAGTCGTGTAAAGCGGTTCGCTTTTGCGTATGTAGGGCGTAATTGTTTGATAGGTTCAAACGTTTGCGTATTTGGGTATAGTTATACCAAACCCGTGTGACAATTTATAGCGCAGACACGGGAAATACTGGCTAATCGGATTTCTCTGTTACGTTGATTTATGGGTTTTTAATGCTAAATTCAACCTCAACTTTTTCACAGTGGTATAATAAAGCCTGAAAAAGATAAGGAGTCGAAGATGTTAGTTGTAGTATCCCCAGCGAAAAACCTAGATTTTGAAACCCCCATTGAGGTGGATGATTTCACGCAGCCTACCATGCTTCAAGACACAGAGCGTTTGATGGAAGTGTGCCGTACCCTTTCGCCAGCCGACCTTTCTTCGTTAATGAAAATTAGTGACAAGTTAGCCACACTTAATGCTAATCGATTTGCTGAATTCTCTACCCCTTTCACTGCTGATAATGCGCGACAAGCCATGTACGCATTCAATGGTGATGTATACACAGGGCTAGACGCTAATACACTAAGCAATAAAGCCGTTAGCTATGCCCAAGACCACTTGCGAATTTTGTCAGGCCTTTACGGTTTGTTACGCCCATTAGATTTAATGCAAGCATACCGTTTAGAAATGGGTACCAAGCTTGCTAACCCGGAAGGTAAAGACTTGTATGCGTTTTGGGGGAGTCGTATTACTCAGGTTTTAAACGACGCCATGCATGCGCAGGGTGATAACGTTTTGGTGAACCTTGCTTCTAATGAATACTTTAAGGCCGTTAAGAAAAAAGAACTTGAAGGTATGGTGATTACACCTGTCTTTAAAGACTATAAAAACGATCAATATAAAATTATCAGCTTTTTTGCCAAAAAAGCTCGTGGATTAATGGCAAGATATATTATTGAAAACGAAGTAAGTGATGTTGAAGGGTTACAAGCTTTCGACAGTGAAGGTTATGTTTATAGCGAGTCACAAAGTACAGCCACTGAATTAGTCTTTTTACGACGCCAAGACGCATAAGCTGTTTGCACCGCGTTTTGGCTTCAATATGGCTTTATGCTGTTAAATTGAAGTATTTTAAACGCGGAGCACGCAATGTATACACTTTATGGATACCCGAAAACGCGGTCGGTAAGGGTGGCATGGGCTTTAGAAGAAATTGGCTTACCTTACGAGTACAAGGTGGTGAATTTAAAAGCCGGTGAACACTTAAACTCAGCATTTAAAACACTTAATCCGGCCACTAAAATTCCTGTATTAGTCACTGAACAAGGTGCCCTTTCTGAGTCAGGTGCCATAGTGACCTTCTTAGCAGAAAAGCATGCAATGGAAGAGTTTATTCCTGCATCAGGTACATTTGAACGTGGGTTGTATGAGCAAATGATGATATTTGCCGTTAGCGAACTAGAGCAGCCCTTATGGAGTAAAGCAAAGCATACCTTTGCTTTACCTGAGCAGCATCGTATTCCCCAGATGCAAAACACAGCAGCGTGGGAATTTGATCGAGCGTTAACAGCGTTCTCGCTACTTCTTAATGACAAAGAGTATGTGTGCGGCAGTTTGTTCACAATGGCCGACATCGTGACAGCCCAAGTGTTGTCATGGGCAAAAGGCAGTGAGCTAGACCTAAAGTTCGGCAATGTAAAGTCATATGCTGAACGGGTGTTGTCTCGCTCGGCCTATGAAAAAGCATGGCGCAATGAAGTTGCGCATTTGGCTAAGGCGGATGCTTAAGCCTGCTTTATGAGGCTAGTGTTGATAGCTCGTCTTGATTGCTCGTTTTGAGAAAGGACGCAGAGCGATGTAGCCACGGGTTAAATAGTCAGCCCAGTTTTGCGCCATTAGGCACAGGTTTGTCGGGGCTGACTAACACCACACCATCTTCACGATAGAAACCTGTCACCAAGCATTCTGACATAAATGGGCCTATTTGTTTGGGCGGAAAGTTAACTATAACCACAATTTGCTTTCCCAATAATTCTTCAGCTAGATAGTGTTCAGTTATTTGAGCACTGGATTTAAGCGTTCCAATATCCTCACAAAAATCAATAAGTAGTTTGTAGGCTGGCTTGCGAGCCTCAGGAAACTCGCTGGTTTCAATAATTCTTTAATAATTGTACCTGTTCTTTGAATTTGGACACCCATAGTTCTGTATAGCAATTTATAGACACCCACGTATTTGAAGGCTAGACGAACCTACTTCTTTAGCCTATTAAATATGAACAAGCGTCTATCTAGCAGACCCTCTATTTAGCAGACAGTCACAAATGCAAGGTTCAAAAAGAGTTTCACCCATGAGTCTCATCAATATTCTCACCACTAATGGACACCCACACTTTTTTAGCTTTTAAACCTTCCTTTACGTTTCACTAGCCCATACTAGGCAATTGTTCTCCACAACCTAATGAATGAAATGAAAGTATTTTGTAATTAAATTGTTTGAATGTTAAATTGGTATTACATTAATTCTTCGTTGGTAATGTTTTTTGGTATTTTATCTCTGCTTTTAAATGCATCCTTGATGGTTTATTGGTAAAGCCGTTTGTTGTTATGGAAGAGATTCGTATCAAGCAAGTACCGCATAAGAAGTACGCTTAACATATAATTTAAAAGGTTTTTTATGAAAGTTATCATTCAACGAGGAAAGTGCAGTAATGCGGCTATGTTGCTCATACTTTCAATATTTAGTGTTGGTGCTATCGCAGATGACGTTCCCGCTGATAAATTTGATTTAAGTGAGTGGAATATTACGCTACCGACTGATGAGAATAATGATGGGAAGCCAGATAGTGTGTCAGTAAAAGACATCCAAGATTTTTCCCATCCTGACTTTTTTTATGTGGACGAAAACGGCGGCATGGTTTTTACGTCTCCAAACAAAGCGCTGACAACCGCAAATTCCAGTAACACCCGTAGTGAACTACGTCATATGTTGCGTGGAAAAAGTACACGAATTAAAACTAAGTCTCCTAAAAACAATTTTACTGTAGCTAGGGCCTGTTGATCTTTGCTGCATATATTTCACTCAGCAGTACATGGGTAGCC